>NZ_JBFGYC010000001.1:0-38974 GCF_041587635.1 Pontibacterium sp.
GGCTTTATCTGGGTGGGGCGGACTTTATTCTGAGAATTCTTTAATAGCGCCAGACTCATCAATATCAAATCTTACTGTTGCATATTCCGCATCATTACCATACGCATCAGCGCACCCGCTACGGCTGGAACTCAAAATAGAAAACACTGTGCGGCCTCTATCATCTGCGATTGTTTCAGATACAAAAACAACCTTCGCATCAGCGGGGATCTGAATTAGATCGTTAGAATTAAGGCTTCCTTTATTAGCATTTTCGTATCGCTCTGGCAGAATCTCGCTGATTCGAATAAATGCAACTTCCGAACGATCAGAAGGGGAGATGCACTCTTCAGGCAAATCAATAAAAACCGAATCGCCCTGAAAGGTAACCCATTTCTGAGAGTCCATATTCTTCGTGCCACTGACTTTCATTTTATGAATATTCATTGCTATTTCCCTTTGCATGTCGGCTGGGCCATTCCCTGAGCCGGTGAAACCATATTAGGACGAAACGTCCTAATTGACAAGCTTTATTTTAACGAATTCGTTAATTCTTTAATTTATCTGCAATACTGTTTGGCACCCGCTCGCCCAGGGCACGCAACAAGCGGCTTGCTGCCTCGTAATCCTTGGCTTGCAGATAGCCAGGGTCTGCCAGATCCTGGACGCAATTAAACCACTCACGAAACAGATCAGCATCCGCGCGCGACACCGACAACAGCGCATCATCCGACTCAACCGCCTCACCTATGTGTTTCAGAAGATCCCACCACGGGCCAAACGGTATTTTATTCTCATCCCCAGCCCATCGCCGCACCTGGCGACTGGATACACCAACCAGGCGGCCAGCGGCAGCGCCGGTTAACTCAGCCACCCGCAGCACTTCGCGCACTTCTTCAGCGGTCGGCTGAACCCATTCCCCAGTTAAGCGGTGCTTTAACGTTTCTGGACGCACATTCAACATGCCTATCACTCCATTAAAAACGCCAGGGCAAAGCCTGGCGTATAGATCGGTTTAACTTGCCAGCTTCTGGCGGTACGCACAAAGGCTTACAACATTCTTCGGTAGGGCTGGCGCGGGATCGTCCACGACAGGGGCGCTATAACCTTCAGGCTTGGCCCAATCCAAAGCCACCTGGTACACCTCTTCAGACAGGTACGCCGTAAAGCTATCGCAAAAGTAATACGGCCCCTTTACCACCAAGCAATTATCATCAGCATCAAAATAGACCCTGGCATCAGCGTAGTTGTCAGCATCCGCTAGCCAGGCTAAAACCTCTTCAGCCTTCACTATACGGTAGTTACAATCAAAGCTGTCATCGATGCGCGATTGAGGGAAGTTGCCAATAATGCCCACTGACTGACCCAGCAGGGAGGTGATTTTCTTTTTAGCGTTTTTGCGGATTTTTTCGTAAGCCATCGGATATTCCCCGGTCTGACCTGAGCATTGTTGCCCGGCCTTATGGGATACATAGTAGGACGAAACGTCCTACCCTGCAAGCTTTATTTTAACGAATTCGTTATTTCGTTAATTAACGCATGAAAGGCCACCCGAAGGCGGCCTGGTAGTATTACAGACTGGTGACGTTTACGACCGTATCCGTTTTGATGATGGCGCGCAGGGTTGATAGTTGCTGCTCCTGCAGGCGCAGCAGGTTAACCGCTGCACACCATTCCAGGTACGGGGCTTCGACCGTCTGCAGGGCAACAGGTTGTCCAGCAGTAGCGGCGGATCTCAATTGGCGCAACAGTTGGCCCATAACGTTACCGTCAGGGTTTAGGAGGGATTCAGGACGCACCTCTATCATTCCGGTACGCGGGGCGGGTAGATCGATCTGTATCGCATCCAGGGGCGGACAGACTGCAGGCGGGACGGGCAGTACTGGGCCGGTGGCTTTCTGGTGCAGATCTTCCAGCAGCTCCACCGCGTCCTGGTAACACTGGGCGGATATATCGGTATAGCGGGAAACCTCAAAGGCGACATGCAGCTGACGATAGACCGCCGCAAACGTACGGGGCCTGTCCTCTTCTGGCTCACGCATGGCGATCCTGGACACTAACGACCGCAGATAGGCGGCTTGTTGCTCACTGATCGGCGGATCTGCTGGCAACCGGCGCGCCAACTTATCGGCCATCCAGTCGAAGGCTTCAATATACGCCTCTTTGAACTGCATCGCTTTTTTGCCAGTGAAACCCATGACCAGGATAACAAACCCGTTTTTGGTCATTTCGTAGGCTGGGCGCTTTTCGCCTTTGCCGTCAGAATAAGCAACGCCCGTAAAATTGCGGGCGTTAAATTCAGCGGAACACTCAAGCCCTCGAATTTTTCTTAAAACGTCATCGTGACGCTTGCCGAATACTTCAGCGACTTTCAGAGAGGTGGTTACGATCCGGTCATCATGGATGGTGATTACATCGATAGGATTAATCGGTTGTGCGGTCATAGCTAATATTCCTGTGCCGACTCACATGCAAGTGAGTTACTACCGTGTACACAGTCTTGCGCATACGGTCATTTACGCCCCCAGCCCGGTGTCAATCGGATTGGTGGCAGGCTGAACGAGGTTGACACTACCGGCAGGAACCACCGGCCACGCACAAGGCGTGCCTCACCCAGCCCGCCATAAAGCGCAGGCACAAAAAAACACGCAGGCGCGTGTCTGGGCCATTCCTGTTATCCGAGGTGTCAATCCCGACGCTGAATTGTGTCAGCGCAAGAATAGGTTAACGCCAGTTATTATCTGACGTCAAGCACCCCGAATAACAGGATAAATATTACCACGATTTAAGAACAATTACACATTTAGTGTAAAGCTCTAAGCCTGGCCCTCTTCCGCAATCTGGCTTTCTTTTACGCTCTTAGCAAGGGCTTTAGACAGGATCTCAATCAATCCTGGGAATGCATCAGCATCAAAGCTCATTTCTGTTTTGAACTCATGATGCCCCCACTGGTTTTTACCGAAAGCCTTTCCCTCTTCGGTTAACTCTCTAAACCATTTCTGCTGGCCGCTACCCGTTGATGATTCGTAATATGAAATCTTCGACAAGCCAGAGTAATCCATAAGCTGGAAAGCAGACGAGGCAGACAGGGGGATATTGTTTTTCTTCAGCAATGCGGTCATTGAACTCATTACACTATTCCTTGTTTAGCAGATCCTTAGAGAACCGGAATGGTGCCAAACAATTGCACAAGTGTCATTGATCAAATTGATTGTTGTGACGGGTCACATTTAAAGAAAATTAACCCGAAACGGCAGAATATCCCTTTTAAACCTTGCCTCTCTTACACTCTGCGTGTAAATTTAACTCACAACTCACCCTAGGCGGCTGTGATTAAGTTCACTTCAGACTAGGGCGAAGAAACCGCCTCCGGGCGGTTTTTTCATTTCTGGGCCAAGGAAGGAGCGCGGCACTTGAGAACGACCGTTTATATCGATGGCTACAACCTGTTTTATGGCTGTCTCAAACATTCCGGCTACAAGTGGCTAGACCTGCACAAGCTGTTTTCCCTTCTCCTGAATGACCAAAATCCCGCATTACAGCTGCATAAAATCAATTTCTTTACCGCAGAAATAAAAACCAAGTTCGCCACGCGCGGGACCGCTGCAGCTAATGCCCAGGACAACTACCATCGGGCGCTCACCACGCTATATCCTGATCACATTGAGATCATCAAAGGGCGCTATGCAGACTCCAAGGCGCATCTTCCTGTTTACCAAAAGCCGCCCAACAAGCGAGAAACCACCGCTGTCTGGAAGCTGGAAGAAAAGGAAACGGATGTAAACATAGCTCTGACCATGTACAGGAATGCAGTTCAGGGCGCTACTGACTGTGTTGTTTTGGTAACAAATGATTCAGACCTGGCCCCTGCCTTAAAAGCGATCAAAGCCGATTGCCCTGGCGTTCAAATTGGCGTGATTTCGCCGATCAGATCCCAAGACAACACCGAACGACCGCCGAGCGGATCCCTTGAGAAAATGGCGGACTGGTGCCGAACAGTGATCAGAAGCAACGAACTTGAAGTTTCATTGCTCCCACGCCAGATCCCGACCCGCCGAAAGCCGATAAAGCGCCCTGACTATTGGTGATCAGGCAAATTAGGGATAAAGCCTCTTGCTGGACGCCTTCAATAACCCTGATCTGCCTGACCACTCTCCAAGCTTACCCAATCTAAATACCAATTAAAGCAACAATTCTGTCAAGTGAACCGTGGAATACCGGAGCCGCGAAGCGGTGAGGATATGCCGCGAAAGTCACTTTACTGAATTTTTGTTTTCATACGCTTGGCTCAGGTGCTTGTGTCGGACGGAGTCCGTGCCAAGCTCCTGAGGCTCAAACGCGACCGTTTGTAGGGGAAGCTTGAAGGGGACTAGTTCCCTTCATATAAAAAGCTTCTCTGCTTGCAGAGGCATTAATAAAGCCAGGCGTGAGCGACGGGCTAGATTAAATATATTAGAGGATAAATATAGATTCACAGTCTGCAGTTAATAGTTTCTCTGCGCTACTTAAAAGATTAATAAAAACACTTAAATTTTTATTATGGGCGCGCATACCCTGAATCGATAATCTACTTTGGCGGGGCTGGGTTTATATGTGGTTGAGGCTGATTTACCGCTCAATAACGCGGTTATAGCTGAATTAGAGGCAAGCGGAAGCGCCCGGCGGGTGCCAGGTTATTAGAGAGGAGGGGGATAGCCTTGCGGCTAGGTTCGTTGTCGCTGCAGACGAATCCAATCGTCCAAAGAAGGGAATTCTTCGCGTAACTGGGCGGTGATCTCGCTGGCGGCCTTCTTCGGGTGAGCGGCTTTCAGCTGCACCAGAGCTTCCAGGCGCGCGCGGTTGTATTTTACTTCTAACCCAGTACGTTCGGTGGTTTTAACGGGCTTAGGGGCTGGTGTAGCGCCAGGCTTAGGATAAGCGCCGGTCAGAGCCTGCTTTAAACGCAGACGCTCACGGGCGGCCTGGGCTTCATCTTCAATAGTCGGGTTGTATTTAGCGTTATAGATGGCTTCACGGGCAGTCTTGGCGGAAGACCTGTCCTTCCTGAATTTTTCCAGACTTTTTTCACTAATCGCGCCCAGGGACAGCAGAAAATCACGGCTTACAGACTTGATTGCTGGGCGGGCACGGTATTTGAGCTTACGGCTGCCGTCGGCGGCGCGCTCATATTCACCAGGGATAATTTCATACTGCTGGTGCAGCTCCACAAACCCCGCACGCTGCAGGTTTTTGATATGACGCCAGGCGCGGGCGGATACAACGCAGTCTGACGCCGGATCATCGCTCAACGCCTGGTCTTTGCGCAGCAAACCCGCCGCACGGGCGATCTCTTCACAAGAACGGTGCAGAAACTTCCCGTTATCCAGCGGAGTACCAACCAAGAGGGTCGCAAATTCGGTCATCGACAGAATAGCCTTAATCAGCAGCGTCTGCGCTTCACGGGCTTCTGATCGGTTTTGGCGCGGGCTGCCGTCAGCGTTAAGACTGCCGCTCAAATAGGCCAGCGTGGGAATGCGGGCAGGCTCCCAATAATATTGGTCCACGGCATCAATCAGCTTTTGCTGCTGCAGCGGGTATTTTTTGCCTGTTTTAAGCTTGGGGCTGTAGCGATCAAACTGCGGCTCTGCCGGGTTATGACCACATCGGTTACCTGTTCCCAGAAACACACCTGGGTACTGGTAATCCGCCCGCCCGTGCTTGTGCATCTGGGGCGTTAAACTGCTCACGCAAATTGTCCTTATAGGGCTTGCTTACGCGAGATTCAACGATTAGACTAACGGAACTGATTGGTTTCCAGCGTCTTTTTTTCGTTGAAACTCTTTCGGAAACCCGACTCGCCAAAAGTCGGGTTTTCTTTTATATAAGCCTTTGAATTCTTTAGAATTTCCTTCCTGCAACCGCTTTTACTTCACCAAGCCGCCGCGCGAAAACCAAATATACCACGCATTTTTTGTTTTTACACCTTTTGTGTACTAATTCTTATAAGGTGTTATTTTGCGGGTGTCTGCGTGGGAATCTCGTCACGCATGTGTTCTACGGCTTCACGCACCTGGTTCAGCATTAGCAACATGCCGGGGTCAATATCCTCGTCATTGTCACAGGTACGGCATAGAAAACGCATGATCTGAGCGGTTTTTTCTGCCGTATCAGCTGTATTAATACAGATTAGGGAATGGGTTGCAAATTTAGCGGAAGGCTCTGCGAGCATTTTAAACGTCCTCTCTATTCCTTGGCCTTGTCCATGTACCGGCCTATTATCCTCAATGCTGTATAAATATACAGCCTTTTTGAGCGCATCAAAGCGGCGCGTATTGTGCCGGAATGCATAGCGCGCGATCTATACCCAAAATCAGGTAAAATGATCAATCAACAAATAGCCGAAATGAAGTACCTCTATGAATGTGCTGATAGCGGATGGTCATCCAGTCAGCCACAAAGGATTGCGGCGACAAGTACAGCGTTGTTTTATGGGGCCGGATATCCGCGCCGCCACAGACCTCAGCAGCGCCCTAAACGAACTAGAAACCCATTACATTGATATTGTTATCACAGACCTGAACATGCGGGACAGCCACGGCCTGCACGGCCTGCAGCAACTGTGCCTGCATACCCATGAACAGGGCGGCGTTGTGCTGCTCTACACGGCCAAGCTGTACAGCCAGACGCTATTAAGAGAGGCGCAGCGGCTGGGCGTTGCGGGCTACCTCAGCAAAGCGGAAACGCTGGAACGGCTACGGAATACGTTGCGCGGGCTTCGGTTTTCACCGCAATACCCCGATTTAGTGATAGACCCCACGCCCGATGATGAAACACGGGTGGGCAGCCTCACGCCCTCGGAAAACCAAATACTGCATAACTTGGTGGATGGCCTAACCCTGGGAGAAGTTGCGAGTCTACGCCAGCGGTCGTTACACACTGTGCAAGAACAGGTAAAAGCCATCCGGCGAAAGCTGGGAACAGGGGCGCTACGTGACGCCCTGGTTATGTATGTGCGGGTGCGCAGCCGGTTAGGGCAGCGGTTTTAGCCTGGCGTTAAGAGCTGGACCGTTGTATTGCCAATTTCGCCGCTACGGATTGTATGGGTGACCTGATCGGCCAGCCAGGCACCATTGGCGGACGCTTTATGGTTCACCAGGTTCACCGTGCAGTCAGGCACAATCTCAGCGGCCAGCGGGCGATCCAGGTCCAAGGTGCGCTTACCGCGCTGCAGCTGCCCAAGCTTTGAACGGGCGGCAGCCGTGGCGGTAGCCGCATCCGAGTACTGGCCGCGCATGGTATACACAGGCGCACCCTCGCCCGCCGTCACCGACACTTTCTTTTGCGCGCTTTCATCAAACCATTGCGCCACGACCGACTGATAATCATCCCGTTCCTGGATGGCAACACGGCCCTTGCTGTTTTGCGGGTCTGCAATGGTGATCACTGGCAGCGCCTGGCCGCTCACACTGCGAGACTCGCCGCGTTTTACGACGATCAAATGATCCGCCACGGGCTTAACGATCGCGCCCAGATCCCGCGCCAGACGGGTTAACAGACTCATGTCGCTTTCTGCATTCTGGTCGATATGCTCAAACCGATGCGCAGCAAAATCAGCGGACACTTTCGGGGTGTAGCCGTGGCGTTGTGCTATTTGATCAACCAGGGCCTGCAGGGTGATTTTGTCATAAGAGGCGTTACGGGGAGCCTTAAGCGAGCCTTTCATTTTCGCGGCCTTGCCGTGAATCGTGAGCACATCCTCTTCCAGCGGCTCCTCTAACTCACTGACCTGATAATTACCCTTAAACACCAGGCTTTCACCCATGCCTATCCATACCTGCAGGGCAGCCCCGGTAGCAGGCAATGGCAAACGCTGATCACGGTTATCCAGCTCCAGGGTCATCGTATCCGATGCCTCGCCGGGGGCGTCCGTCACCGACAGCGAGATAAAGCGATCACGGATCAGGCCGGTAATGTCTTCGCCGTCCGCCACAATTTTGTAATTTGCTTGTTCCATTTTGCGCTCTTTATTTCGTTAAATCGTTAAATCGTTAACGCTCAGCCCCATAGCTTGATCGACTGCTTAACCGGGGCGGCGTCCATGTCTGGCAGATCAATTTCAAGCCCGGCGGGCAATACGGGGCCATGCTTCGACAGCCCCGGATTATGGCTTAGCGCGTGCTCTACCGCGTTCTTGCGGCCTGCATAGCGGCGGTGACAGATAGCATCCAGCATATCGCCGGGTTGAGTGCGGTATTTCATCCTTAAACCTCATCATCGCCATATTCTGAAATAGACAGCGTTCCGGTCTGCTTTAGCGGCGTGCCGTCGCCCATAAATTCACTGTCTGTAATCTGCAGGCCATCCACTACCCATAAGCCCAGGTCAGCACCTGCAGGCACCGTTGCACCGTTGAGCCACTGCGTACCGCCCGCCACCAATCGATGCGGCGTACCGCTATCCCCCAGGGCTTTCAGGTTGGGAAAATGCGCCAGGTCAGCGGCCTTTTCGGGGTAAATGGTGATATTGAAGGTTTTCGCGCTGGCGTCCGGCCCCTGGTACGCCTTGGCGGGCTTTCGCGCCAGGCGGTCACGTTTGGCCCAGCGCCAGGCGTGGTTACTCTGCAGCTGGTCATACTGAGCCGCATCCATAGAGAATATAAAATCCCCCAGGGCACACATAATTTCAGCCATATTAAGGCCCTCCCGCCGCCTTTCAGCGGCGTTAATTCGTTATTTCTTTAATCGTGCAGCAGGCCGCGTTGCTGGCGCTGACTTTCACGCACCCAGGCGCGCAACTTCTGATCAACCAGTTGGGCGACCTCTTGCGCATCCATGCCCGGCGTAGGCTGTATGACAATGTCACCAAACTGAAACACCGTAGACCCTGAAGCAGGGGGCGCAACACTGGCTGCAGGCACCACCCCCGCCACGGCAGACGCCCCCACCGCTGCGCCTTCGGTGGCGCTGTTAACGGTCTGGCTCACCTCTACATCAGACGAACCTACAAGCTTGTCCCACAGGCCGCCCAGCGAAGCCTTCAGGCTCTGCAGCGGCTCCAGAAACGAGCTAGAGATCCAGTCCCAGGCTTCACCAAACATTCCGGTTATACCGCCCAGCATGTCACCAAAAAAGCTACTCAGCGGCTCCCAGGCTTTCACCAGCAGCCCAAGCGGGGTAAACGAGAGGATCAGCTTGATAAATTCCCAGGCACGGGAAAACGCGCCTTTCACGCGATCCCATAAGCCGCTAAAGAATGCACCTAACGGCTCCCAGTACTTGATCAGCAGCGCCACAATGCCCACCAAGGCCATCACGCCCAAAATGATCAGCCCGATAGGGTTCGCCATCATCGCCGCGTTAAGCGCCCACTGGGCGGCTGTCAGTACGCCCTGAGCCACGGCTATCGTTTTTGTGACTGTTGCCATCGCCACCATTGCCGACGTTGCGGCGATAGCACGGGCGCGCTGCAGGGCCATCGCGGCAGACGACCGCAAATTGGCCGCCGTCATAAAGTCGATCACTTTCCGTACGGTGCTCACCGTGTCAGAGAAATACGAGAACGCAAAGCGACCCGCAACAGACGCCGCTTTCAAGCCGATCAGGCCGACAATCGCAAACGCGATCACCTGGGACAGCATGGGAAACTCTTCGGTGAATTTAGCAACAACGTTAGCCGCGCCGCCCAGCAGATCCGACACTGCGATAATTGCCGGGCTGAACAACGCCCCCAGGGACACCGCCAGGTTAAACACCCGCTGATTCAGCAGCTGCATCGCTTCTGCAGGGCCGCCCTTGCCGATGGCTTCCGCCATTTTCTGAGTGGTTGCCAGGCCGCCGCCTAAACTGCCCTCCATGCCGCTAATGCTTTCCTTCAGATCCTCGTTTTTGTCGTACAGCTGGGTAATAAAGGCTAAACCCTCATCACCAAACAGCCCCTGCAGCTCAGCGCTTTCAACCGCGTCCAGGGTTTCGCCGTATTTGGCTTTAAGCTCGTCCAGAATTTCGGGAATGCTGCGGATGTTGTTTTCTGAGTCTACGAACGACAGCCCCAGCTCATCACCCGCCTTGGTAACGCCGCGTAAAAACGCTTTGAATTTGGTGGCCGACTCACTGCCGGACATCGTGGCCTGCAGCTGGCCCAAAATAGACAGCTGCTCAGCAAAAGACACATTGGCCGACGTTGCTGTTGCACCCAGCGTAGAGATCGCCTGAGACATTTGCGAACCGTCGGTTTTAAATGCCTGCACACTGGATGAAATACCGGCGGAAAAGTACTCGCCAAATTTCATATCACGTTCTTGCTGAGAGAGGCTGTCCCAACCTTCAATCGTCTGCGCACCAAACTGGTCAAACTGCTTGCGGTAGATCCCGTAACCCGACGCAAACAGGCTGGTCATGGTATCCACCTGGGACTTTGTGCCGGTCGCGGTTAAGGCAGCAATGCGGGTAAATTCGCCGACCGCGTCATTGCTCAGCGAGCTAATGCCGGACTTAATGTCGTAACTCGCTTTGATGAAATCTTCCTGGGCGGTGCCTGCCCACTCATTGGAGAACGCGCGAGCCTGGCGGGTGATTGTCGCCACCCCGTCCGCATCGATGCCCAGAGATTGGATTTCACCCTGGGCGCTGGCAACATCCCCATAGGCATCGGTCAATTGCTTAACCGCATACACGCCTGCTGCGACGCCTGCAGCGTCCACCGTGGCATCCATTCGCATGTTGCGGTTACGCTCAGTGATCCGGTTAAGATCCGCCTGGCGCTTTGCCACGCCGTCCAGGGCCGTTTCCTGGGCTTTCAACTGCCGGGTGTATTGTTCCGTTTCGGCTTTGATACGCCGGGTGCCTTCCTGCAGCTTACGGGTGGATACGCCCGCCTGATCCAGCCGCTGGCGTAATTCGCGCAGCTGCTGCTGTTCTTTACCTTGCGCATTTTTTAGGCCGGTTACTTTGCGCTTGGCCTGTTCAAACTCACGATTTAACTTACGGGTAGAGCCGCCCGCCTTATCCATTTCACGCGCGATGCGATTGACCTGCTGCTGGGCTTCTTCCAAGGCGGTTTCAGTGGCCCCGGCGCTGCGCTTCAGCTTTCGGAAATGCTCTATATCGTCGGTTGTATTACCCAGGCGCTTAAGCTGCTCTTGCGTTTTCTTCACCTGGCCGGTCATTTTGGCGGTGCCGTCAGTCACTTTTTTTACGGGCGCGGTGATCTTATCCACCATGCCCATGATCAGACTGAGCCGCATTTTGTTTTCTGCCATCGCACTCCCCAGACACAAAAAAAGCCGGGCAATCCCAAGGACTACCCGGCGTCTGCTTCCTTTGCCATCTCATGACGACGCAGGGCGATTGCGTGCCAGCGCATCAGTTCCGGCACGGTCATACTTGCAGTGGTGGCGGCATCCCAGCCGGTAAAGACCAGGAATATATCCGCCTCCATTTCCATCACATCGGCGGGGAGCTTTATTGATCCCCAGGCAAGAAAAAAGAAACAACCGCCTGCTGCAGCTGGATCAGATCCGCCGGGGCCAGCTGGTCGAACTCATTCGCGGTGACACTGGAAATGCGCGGGATCAACGTGCGGTGGGCAGTCACCGACATTTGCAACACATCCATGTTGTTCAGGCCGCGCAGCTCGCCCGCTTTCGGCTCGCGCAGTTCGATTTCAGACACTTCCATTTCACCCCGGACCAGCGGGGACGTTAACAGCACTTTAGCAGACATGCAGACCTTCCATAATTCGTTAATTCGTCAATTCTTTAAGCCAAATCCCGGCGCATTACTGCGCCAGGGCTTCGCGTTTCCACTGGTTGCGGTCTTTGCCGTTCACGCGGAAAATGTTCGCCAGCTTGTCGACATAGATCACCTCGACACCATCAACCGACAGTTCGAAGAACTCCAGGGCAATCGCAAACTTGCTGGACATCATCTCTTCCGGCTTCCAGGCGTTAAACTCCACCTCTTTCCAGAAGCCTTGCATCTTCACAACAACCGCGCGATTCGCATCGTCCGCATTGACCGCACCGCGAAAGGTCAGCACTTCGTCGCGGCTGTCCTGGGAGCCGATCAGATCGATCACCTTGGCGGACATATCAGAGACGACCACGCCCGCCTCCATCTTCTCCAGCTTGCCCAGGTCGCGTTCAATCGTGCCCGCCACACCGGCCAGCACCTGATCCGCCATTTTTACGGCAATCTTTGGCAGCGTGGCTTCATTCGCCAGGCCCGCCCACGATTCGTCTTTAAAAAAGATATTGGTATCTTCCAATACCGAAGGTAGTTTTGCGCTCATGCCTTACCCCGTTTACTCGAAAATGGCTTGGTTATAGCTGTCCGTAACGTGCTGGCGGAATGTCATGCGCTCAGCGACGTCATAAAACCCCAGGTCGTAATCCCAGAACACCTGACTGGTGCCAATCGCTGAGATATTCAGCTCTTTATCAACCCAGCATTTGCCGCCGCTAATCACCTTACGGAGCGTCAGACGGCGCAGCAGCTTGTTTACCCGGTCGGTGACGAACTCGACATAACCCTTAGTTACATTGCCGTCCACGTACTCCTCATGGGCTTGCATGATGGAATCACCCACCAGGTAACGAATACGCTGGTGTGGCAGCATGATGCCATTCGCCAGGCGGTTACCGCGCAGATACAAGCCGCCCTGTTTGCGCACCAGACACGAGACGTTTTCACTGTTGTACAGGTTGGCTTTGCAGGTCTTGCTGCCCACCGCAAAATCGATGATTTCACGGCTGCCCAGGATCTCGTATACCTTGCGGTTAGAGGGGCTGTGCCAGTAGCCTTCCTCGTTGTCCACGCGGACGATATGACCCGCCACCGTGGCCGACGCATAGCGCCCGACCTCTGCCGCCTGATCAACATCAAACAGACGCGCGCCACCATTCACAAAGTAGGCTTCCTGGTAGGTCGCACAGGCCGCAATGACCGGGCTATAACCGGACTCATCGCCGTCAATAATCGGGATGGCGTTCATCTTTTTGGCCGTGGATTCCAGCGCGGCACCCACAGCGGGCAACTGGGAAAATTCCGGCGCAATCAATAGGCGCGGCTTAACCCCGACCAGGGATTCCGCCGCCAGCAGCGCCTTAATGCCGGAGTAACTGCCGGTTTCGTTATCGATACCGCCGATCACTTCCGCAATCTGGTCCGCCTCTACATCTTCTTCAGCCTGGCGCACCACTACAACCACCGCGCCGGTTTGGCGGTAGATGTCTTTCAGTGCATTGCGCAGGGTGCCTGTGGTGCCCGCTTTCGCAATCAGCTTGTCACTGTTGCACAGCACAGGAACCCCCAGGGGGAACGTGGCCGCGTCGGCATCGTCTGCCGTAGCAACCAGGCCGATAGTGGACGCCGCGAGAATGACAATCGGGCGGTTTGGGTCATCTAGGAAAAACTGTTCAACGCCGTGCAGGTAATCGCCTGGCATACGCTTTTATCTCCATTTATTTCAGACATAAAAAAACCCGTCGAGACGGGTTGTTAAATAGGTTAAGTTTATTGTTCTGCTTTTGACGGCCAGCTATCAAAAATTGACGCCGCGCCCGCTGGCAAATAACCCAGCCGCTCCAGCTCAAAAACCCCCTCTTCCACATCCTCATCATCTTTATCCAGCCCATCCGCCAGGCTAATTTTAATCCAGAGGGCAGATAGATCGGGGTCACTATAACTTTGCGTCAGCATGGCATTTGTCATACCTCCAGCACCCTGACACAACTTTACAAACTGAGTCTTACTGATCGAAAGCGGCTTTTTTTTTGCCGCTAACAATGTGGCCTGAGCGGCCTGACGGTGAGCAAAAACAGCAGCGTCAAACCCATCCCATTCCCCCGCTTTCCAAGCGTTGCCCGTGAGCGGGTTCAAGGCATATTCTTTGCCATCAATAATGTGAACTTCCATTCTTATCATCCATTAGCTAGGGCTGAATTCAGGATAATCCTGAATAAGCACATCAGGCGTTACCGCACGCAATCTTCTGATCTGACTGTAGCCGCTAAACGGCGTGTCACCCGGCGTCTCAGACTGAACAGCGCCGACTTCCATTCCTGAATACCCCAGCATCATGCGGGCGGGCGGAACAATAGAGCTGAAGTACGCCGAATCGCCTGCAGGGATTGCTGAGCCGGTATGATTGATCGCAACCGGGGTAGCCGCAGCTTTGCACGCAAGCTCAGACGAATAGCTCACCAAGCCATACCGAATTGCGCCGCTATCCGTCGCGCACACCACATGGCTATTACCATTAAACAGGTAAAGACTTTCGACGCCATGACCCGCAAATGCCGCCGAACGGGCAACAACAGGAATTGCGCCCGTAGAAAAGTCTGGATTGAGCTTAAGCGCCAGCGCTGAACCCGCATTAGCAAAAACATCAACCGTGCCGTCCGCGTGCGCAGAAAGTTTTATGCAGGGATGAAACGACAGGTGGTCCGCCGCTTGATAGACATGGCGCAACCGAACAGGCACACGCACTTCATCGCCAACGGACGCGGCCGAATAGTCGGCAGAAAACACCACTGTACGAGCAACAATAAACGCGGGTTCAGTAACAACACCTTCATCTAGCACATACTCAAAATCCGTATAGTGAACAATCAAAAACTCCGTAGATGACAGCCCAACCAACGCGGACCGGGCAAAATCCACGGTGGTGCGGGTAGTAGTGGCGACAGCGGCGGACAACACCACACCGCCGACTGAAAATTGATACACACACAGCTCGCCCGCATCATCTATAAACGCAAAATGCCCACCGTCAATACGAAAAAGATCGCCGGAATATTCAATACTACGATCCAAAATAGTGGCCGATTCAACGGCAATTGAATCATCAAGTTTGGCGACCGAAACGACCAATGCCTTGGGCGTTACTGAGCCTATTCGAAACAGTGCGACATAGTAGTGCTTATCAGCGTCCTCGCTCATCCATCGAAGCGCGCAGGGGTTCGCAATATTGTTGCCCGCCGTGCCATCGTTGACTTGAGAAAATGCGGTTTCAGTGATCGATCCGCCATTGAAATCAACAACAAACGCGCCGGTATCATACGCCGTAGGGTCGCTATACGAGTACTGAAGCGCCAGCACCTTTTGCGTGGCCGGAACGGGCGCTATCAGCGGATGATAACCGCCGTTAGATGTTTCATATGCCGTGATCGATTTGTGAGCGCTATGCAAGCGCTGCAGCTCGCCTGCAGCACTATACCCAACAAAACTAAAGTACGACGCGAAACCCGCTTCAGCTACGACCTGAACCGATGCCAGCAAACCGCCCAAATCACACAACTGATAACGCAAATTTGAGGCATAAACACGATTGTCATACGTAGAAAGATCAGCTCTAGAAACAGGTCCCTCTAGATACGCTCGACCGTCTTCGCCAAGCTTGATCGTAGCCCCCGGCGGGATCTGCTGCGCGGCTTCAAGCAAAAACCTGCTAGGATACCCATCGCCGCCCGACTCATGCACCAGGGTAAACGCCTCAGTGGAGCTGACCACCGCAACCAGCCGGACAATCAAAGCGCGAGCATGAACATCAGTATCTGCGGGCTTATCTATTTCGGCATACGGGCCAATCACTAGCACATTCCCAGCAGCATCAATTGCCGCCGCCTCGCGGATTGTATAGCCCCCCGAATCAAAAGGTATTTCAGCTTCAATATAGATATAATTCGGGTTTTTTGAGTTGCGATACACCGCGCGAACAGGCAGCGCATCAACCTGATTAACCAGCGCCGTCTCTGATCCATCAAACACCGGAACCGCCCCGCCGCCATCACCGATGACTATTTGATCAACCTGAATTTTCTCATCAGAAACCGCTGCCGCCGCAATTGCAGCCTCACCGTATTGCGTAGTTAACGCCATTAGACCCCCGATTCTATTACCGCAGGCATCGGCAAAGACTCAGCCACCACGGTATCAATATATGCACAACCCACGTACACCGGCCCGGCATTAGTTGCCTGTACAGCCAGATCATAATGAGCACTTTTTCGTTTAGCGGCGTCAATCACCCGCCGCACCTGATCAAGCCGGGACTGGTCAGGCCAGACATCAATTTCTAGCCGGGCCGAAAATGTACCCGGCAAAGACGGGGGCTTAAATTCGAACCATTCAATTAAATCAACCTGCTCATCAATGGAATCAACCGCAATTTCTACGGCTTGGCGGGTGCCCTTGATTCGATGAATATCAAGACTGGCCGCCACTACTGCGCGCTTTCGCGTCTCAGGCCAATCAGTCGACCACTGATCCACTGACAGCGCCCATGCCAAGTACGGCAGTAAAGGCAGCGGACACGCCGCCGGATTCCACAGGTGCTCGACTGGGGCGCTTATATCATCGAAATGATAAAGCGCCGCCTCCAGATCCCGCTCCAGATCCGATAATGACGAGGGTAAAACGCTATCGCTCATACATACCCCGCTATTGTCACGTTTAATGCGGTGCAATACGGAGCCTGTAACTCAGTCGCCACCACATCACTCCAGCCGATCAGGTCTACCTGCTCGACCCCCTCCACTGTCAATGCCGCATTGACTCCCGACCCAACCGCCCGGCCACGCCTTCGGTGCTGGTAATCCACATACCCCTGCGCGCGCGACTGAGACAAAGACAACAGCTCACCCTCAACCAGCGCAGCACCCTGACGCAGCCATAGCCGAGCCTCAATGCTATAACCGAGTATTTCAGTCGGCTGAACCAGAACCTGGTCAGTAAAGGGCCGAAAGGGCTGTATATAATTATCCACGCGCTGCAGCAATTCAGGCGACGGGGTGCCGTCACCCTCATTCGTCAAGATAGACAATACGACCGACACCGGGGCAGGACTATCAACCCCCACATCCTTAATCAAAGGACTGGCGCTACGACAGTGGAATCTATACGCCTCTTCCGGCCCCGCCACGCTCAACCCCTCCGGCGACAACTGCAACCGGGCGCGATAATTATCGTCAGTTTCGCCTAGCAGCCGCACAACAGGGGAACCATTGGGGTCGCGGTAATACGTCGTGCCGATATGATCAAGATACCCGCCGGACGCATAAGCCAGCATCACCGACTTGGAGCGCTCATTAAAATCCTGGCGGACCAGCAACTCGCGATAACTATTCGCCAGCATCACGCGATACGCAGGATCTGACGGGGATGCGTTTTCTAGCTGGGCGCGGGCAGCATTCGCCAAAACAATCGCATCATATTCCAGCTGATCAACAGCCACCGGATCAGGGAGCTGGTTAATATTTAAATCACTCATACCACTACGCTCCAGGGAACCGGATCAAGATCGACAAATTCACCATCGTATTCACCCGATAAATAAATCTCGATATGATGCGCCTTAACGCGCTGCAAACGCATATTTTTCAACCTAAAGTCTTCCAGCCCATTGGCCGGATTGCTGACCGCCTCCGCCAGCCGGATATATGCCTCCATGTGGAACCGATCATCCACATTATGATCAACCATTTCATGCAAGCGAGAGCCGAAAGCGCGCGCACCTACCAGCGAGCCGAGTTCCGTCGCGAGCACATCAGACAACCGCTGAAATAAGTACGCCAGCCCCGTTATCAGCTTTCCCGTTGAGCGATCCATGCCTGATTTCATATCATTTACCTGCAAAAACCTGATCAGAGGCGTCCGTGTGCGGCTTGTTTGTGAACGGACAAATACTCTCAGCGGTAATAACCCCCGCGCCGCCGTTTAGATAAACACTGCCACCATTCACGCGAACCGGGGCGGCGGTGCTCACCGTAATTTCCCCGATATTCACCACATCCAGGGTGTGTTCTTTGCGGTCATGCGCCACGCTGGAGCCATCACCAAACTCAACCAGGAACAGATCCGGGTTAGTCGACGGGGCTTTATAGCTGTTGGTATAACTGCCGGGGATCACCTCCCCCTGCAGCAGATCGCCGTTGCTGATTACGGTGCAGGCTTCGCCCTCTTCAGGCGGCCACCATACGGACGCTTTCGCGCTGCGCGGTGGCTTCCAGGGCAGCCAGCCCGTTGTCTGCTGATCGCCATAGCGCACCCGCACACGGGGTGGGACAGCGGCCAGATCGATCTCTTCAATCAGACCGCGCACATTCACCAGGGCCAGGCGGCGCTCTAACTCTTCCAGGCGCTGTAAGATTTTATCCAGGCTCATGGTCATCAATCCGGTCATAATCCTGCTTATGCGCCTCGCCAATATTGGGGGCCGCCGACAAATACACCTCTGACGGGGCAAAATCAGGCATTTTCCAGCCTTCGCCGATATGTATTTTTTGGGTCCACTGCACGATCCAGCGTTCGCAGCCATCAGACCCCACAATGGGCACGCCGGGAAACGCTTTAGCTTCGCCTGCGGCCTCCACCGCACGCCCCAGACCCCAAGCATTGCCATCAACCAGGCCCAGCAAGAACAGGGCCATATTGCAGATTTCGCGGCCTACATTGGGAGTTTGAGAACCCAGCACACAATGGGCGATCAGCTCTATGTTGTACGCTTTGCGTCCACCGCTGGCGCGGGCTGATTTTCCAATCTCGACCACTTCCAGCAGGATCGCCGGGGTTTCAATAGGTTCACGGCTCAGCGGCTCATAATCTGAGACGCTCACCGTGGGGAATTGGGTTTTAATGTCGGTGATAACCCGATCAATCAGCTGATCAGGACTGGATAGAACATTGCTATTTTCGCTCATGATTCACCACGTAATTCAGCTCTTGCTCTAACACGGATTCAAACCGATCCTGGCCCCGGCGCTCAAACCGCCGGAAGATTTCAGCCGCTTGTTGCTCCACCGCCACACCCACCCGACGCAACGGAAAACGCCCGCGCTGACTGCTGTCATTCGGTCCGCCGTGATCCAAAAACTTGCCATCGCCTGGGCGACCGCTGCCGCCCCAGGTGGGAAGATCCAACCCCAGATCTGCCGCACGGCTGGCACGAATCCAGACATTCGGTTCCGGGTTATAGACGCTACGATAAAATGCCCCCTTCCAGGAGCGACGGCCCACCGTGACCCCTTTACGGGTTTGACGGGGACGGCCCAGCGCATCCGCCGACAGCGGCAAAGAGCCAAACCACAGGATATGCACTTGCTCGGAGCCTTTGCCCAGCGTGCTAATAGACAGACGGTGTTTAAAGGCTTTTTGTGAAACACCCAGGGCCTGGGCCATTTCGCGGGCTATACGGGTGCGAACCCATTGCAGGGTTTTACGCTGAGCACGGACAGCGGCCTTTTGCAGCTGCGCGGGCGTGGCCTGAATTACCAGGTTGGCCCGCGCAATCTGCTGGGCAAAATTCAGCTCAAGACTAACGCCAGGTACTGCCATTACCGCCACCACTCTCAGCCGGGTTTTCCGGCTTATGCGGCGCAAGGTGCAATAAAATCCCGCCGCTGCCATCACGCGGCGAGCGCGCTGGAAAAAACACCTTTTCGCCTATTTGGACAGTCCAGGCTTTATCAATGCCTGGGCAGTCGGTTTCTACGATGAGTAACGTACGCTGCGGGATCTCGCGGCGGGACTGCGCCCCCCCGCCCTTATAGTGAACCTGGGCGTCCGGGTCGGTATAACTCCCCTTCAGCGCGACGGTTTCACCATTAGGGCCGGTGAGCACAGCGGCGGTATGTGAGACCCGGCGAATGGCGCGCACAGCGGCGCGCGCAAACGGATCAGACATAGATCACCTTACGTTTTGATCTTCAAGCGGCGAATCGCCAGCGGGTTGGTACACACGTTGATCGGGTTAGACTGAAGTTCCAGATCCACGCCTTTGTTGTGTTTCTTGCGCTCTGCACTGGCGTAATACGGCAAGCCCACGGTATTAACCGTCTCTTCGTAGTCCGCCGGAGCAAAGCGAGTCAGGAACAAACCGCGCTTGCCTTCCGGCACCAGCAGTGCCTCGCCCGCCTTCACAAAGCGTTCTTTCTGCCCGTTTGGCTTGGTGACTTCTTCGGTATTTTCTTCCCAGAAAATTTCCTGCCAGTAGATACCCGAACGCACATCATCGCGCAGAGCTGACCCGTTGTTATAGCGATCCATCGCCTTCACGAAGTCGTCATTTTCCTGCAGAAGATCCATAAACTCAGGACTTGCCAGCGCTCGAAACTTCTTCGCTTTCACCCCGGTTTGATGCTTCTCAGAATTACGCTTGGCGGCCTGCAGCTGAGTGCGCAAGACCTTAGAAAAATCAATCGTATCCTGGGCGTCAGCCAGCTTTATATTGAACTTTTCAAACAGATCAACAATCAGATTTCCGTTAGCGCCGTAGATCTTGCCGTACACCGCCCCAAAGCGCAGAAACTCAACAGTCGCCTCCAGGCTCGCGATACCGTCTTCGGTTTTATCAGCAACCAGGGATTCCAGGGATTTCAACTCGTCTTCGTCGTCTTCGTTCTCCCAGCTTTTCATATTCTGCACATCATCCGCGAACACTTCCGCTTCAGCTGGCAAATGAACCGCCTTAAACGTGTGAGTAACAACGTCGCGCTCACCAATGCGCGTACCACTTTCACCGCGCTTTTTCTCAGGGATCAGCATCACCTGACCGTTGCGATACGCGATTTCGATACTGGTGGTACGAATACCCTTTTCTTCAAACCAGCCCAGCTCAGCGATACGCAAACGCGGGAGCTGAATATTGTTAATGATCTTAGTCAGCGTTTTCTTAGTGAAAACCCGTGAATCCAGTGCAGCCTGCACATTCATAGAAAAACCCTTTAATTCGTTAAATCGTTAATTCTTTATCCCGCCAATTCGGCGCGCAGCGATCAGCGGGCGATGACGTAATCCGCCGCTAACTGATCCAGAAACGCCTGCTTTTGCACATCAGTCGCCGCATCTGGGAAGGTCAAAAACTCGCTGTACACCGCAGCCAGGCGCACATGCCCAACCGCAGGCATCGGCGCGTCCGTCGCATCCACGCTACCGAAGACAATAAGCTTCGCTTCATGCGCTTCCGTGGCATCCACCGCCAAATCCAGAAAGGTATAGTTGCCGTTATCCAGCAGTCCCAACACCGCACCAGAGGGGAAAAAACCACCCTCTACAACGACCGATTCGCGGGACAGATCGGGAGATAATTCACTTTTAAGATGCGCGCTCATGCGCTGAGGGGAGTTATGGCTCATGATTCATTCACTCTTAGTTATGCTTGACCGCCTGCGTTAGCGCTGACGGCGGGCCTGATAAACCGAATCGGGATTAAGCGCCGATTTGGTTTCTTCATCTTCAGCGGCTTTTTTACCGTCCGGCACCAGCTGACCATTCACGCGGCTGTTTTCGTCTTCTTCGGCTTTCAGCTCATTGACCAGCTGACCCGCCAACTTGACCGGATCGTTCACATGCGCCAGCAGATCCGGCATCGAATCACCCACGCCCGCCGCGACCAGCACATCTTTCAGGCCCGACGCCTGTTTGATCTGCGTTAATGCGGCCTCTTGAGTCATGCCGTCAACCAACAGCGTGGCCGCCATTTGCGGAAAGCCTGCATCAGTACACGCCGCCAATACCTCTTGGGTGGCCTGTAGCGCCATCAGCGGGGCGTCAGGCCCTAAAGCGGCCCCAATGTGTGATTTCATATCCGGTAACTGATCCAGGGCCGCCACAACCACTTCAGGGTCCAGGGCTTTCAATGCAGTGACGGCACCCGCCACCGCAACCGGCGCAGTGAGCGCCGTTACTTTTGTTCCACCTGCCATTCCATCCACTCCACTCAATTCAGCAATCAATGCTTCAAAACTGCCCAGGCGATCCGCCATACCGGCAGAAACCGCCTTTTCGCCCATCAGGGTTGCACCCTGACCAAACGACTCTAAAACCGTTTCACGCGCCACCGCGCGATACTCAGCCACCTGATCAATAAACAGGTCCGCCAGCTGATCCAGATCCGCCAGCAGCTGGGTCCGCCCTTCTTCACTGGTCGGGTCCAGGCGCTTTTTAGGCGACTGACTGGATACGTACTCGTATCGCGTCACCCCTTCCTCAGTCGCGCGCTTTTCCAGTGTGGCGACAACGCCTATCGAACCCAGCGAGGCGGTCGGACTGATCACCACCTCATCAAAGGCCACCGCCAACCAATAGCCCGCAGACGCACACAGATCGCCCACATAGGCGACTTGACGCTTTCCGCTCTGATTGCTCCGGATCATGGCCGCAAACTCATACACGCCGCTGGGATCGCCGCCCGGCGTATCAAACACCGCCACCAGGGTATGGATTGCCGGATTTTCCAGCGCCGCGTTGTACTCTTTCGCCAGGGTTTCCACCGACGCGCCGCCACAGGCATCCTCAAACAGCGAGGCGTAGCGGCTGATAATGCCGCTGATATGCAGCACGCCCACGCCGTCGCGAACCTCAAGACGCTGCGTGACCGCCTGCCCCTTGCGGGCCGCCACGGCCTGCCTAGAGACTTCGCCAAACCCCTCTTTCAGCGCGGACAAATCAATATCCGTGCTGCCGCGTGAGGCAATATCCGCCATCAGACGCAATACGTTTGCATCCAGTGCCCAGCGCTGACCTAGCAGGTACTCAAACGCTAATTTGCTCATTTCCGGCCCCTGAAGTTGGTGTGTTTGAGGCAGAAAAAACCCCGGTCATATTGCCGGGGTTCTCTACGCCGTTTTCTCGACAGATTCTTTGCCACTGCGCCAGGCGCTGGGCGTTGATCTGCATGTTTTTCTCAATGTCGCGACCATTGTCGGCGGCCTCCGCATCCACATTGGACAGGTTGCCGTCAATCGCACGCTGACGGGCTTTAATGTCCTGCTCAGGGTGCAAGTGCTTAAACGCATCCGGGCGCACATCCACCGCGCGATAAAACCACGGGTTGTCCGCATACCCAGGAGCGTCTAACTTGCCAACCTGAACCGCCGCATCCATCACCCAGCACCAGATCCCAAACATCACCTGAAAACCGGACAAGTTGGTCTGATCGAAACTGACAGACCGATGAAACGGTTGCAGCATGGCGCGCACCAGGCGGTCATTCAGCCCGTTCCAGTCACCGGTCACCATTGGATAGGGGACCTCCTGACCTGCCGCGATCTGCAGCGCCTGCCAGCGCATATAATCGGCGTAGCCCTGGCCGGTGTTATCGCCGTCGAACAGGGTCATCTTTTCACCCAGCAAGCCGCGCAACATGGTCCCGCCTTCGACGGACTCATAACGCGGTGCGGCGTCTGAATCTGGAAACAGCGGATCACCCGTCGCCGGGTCATACTCTGCCGCCTCCGAATCCATCGGGTCGTCATCCTGACGACTCAAAAATCCGGTATAGGGCGCGCGCTCTTTCTTGCGCACCAACTCGGCGTCGTCGTAGTCACGAAAGGTTTTGTCTTTCAGCAGCACCGCCGACGTTGACGGAACACCGCGCACCGCGCCGGGGCGTTCCGGTTTGAAATGGTGGATCACATCCGCTGCGGGGACACGCTCCAACCGGGTTAGGCTGGCGCTGTCTAAGCCGTCGTGTGGGTGATCCAGGTAAAACCAATACGCGACGATACGACGGCGCTTAAACTCCACCCCCTGGATGATGCGGTTACCGTTGGGCAATTTCCGGTTGAGGCTGATTGGGCAAAACTCCCCTTCCAGCAACTCCACCTGCAGCGGCACCGTCAGGCCATCACGCAAGCGGCGGCGAATACGGCGAATAAATATTTCACCGGCTGCCAGGCGCGTCCTAACACAGAGATCAGCTATCGCGGCATCGTTCAGTTGCCCATTCGGGTCCAGCTCAAACCGGGCCATATTCCAGAGCTTGGTGGCGGCATCGGCATACGCCTGCTCAGAACAAGTGCTTAGCAGCGTGAAGCCGCGCCCCACTTCAGCGGTGGTGCGCTGACCAATACCGGAACGCAAAATAGGGCTGTTGCGCTGCCCCGCCCTGGAACGATTCGTTAGAGTTTGCGCGCTGCCCTGATTGATCCGGTTCACCCCGGACGGCGACGCCGCCCAACCATTCGCGCGCGCGCCCTGGGTGGCTCCTTCGTAATCGCGCCCGGAGCTGATCGGGTGGCCGTATTGATTCAAAATCATCAATCAAGCCCCCGGTTGAGCTGGGTCCGTATATGCTGCCCCAGAAAGCTAGAGCGGCGCTTTTTAGCGGGGGTCGCTTGCGCTGCCAGGCTTGCAATAATCAATTTTTCTATACGAAGCAGATCATCCAGATTGCGATACTCAATCAGCTTGCCGTCAACCTGGGCTTTGCCCTCACCCGCCGTGATCAACTCACGGATATTGATCAGGTCTTGATTTGTGTACGCCATGCCATGCCACCCTTAACGCCGACGGCGACGCCGGGGGGCCGCTTGCGCGGTGCCACGGGCGGCCAGATCGGACGCGGTTATAATTTCACTGTTACTGTCATGCGGGGCGGCCCAGCGGGGCGGGCGCTCCCAGTCGATTTTATTCGCGGCTTTTTCCAACACGACGGCCCAGCCGTACACATAATGGTCGGTGGCTTCGTTGCGCACGCTGTTGCTGGATTTGCGCCACTTGCCATCATCGCCGCGCGTTTCAGCGGTCAGCTCATCAAAGAACGCCGACGGCAACCAGTCAGGGAAGTGCATATACCGCCAACCGCGCGTTTCACGCTCCAGCGCCTTACTGAGCATGTTTTTGATACGGTCGGTATGCAGAAACCACACCGGCACATCACCCGCCGCGCTGGTTTTACGATCCTTACGTTTGGAGTTGTCCGGGTAACGCTTTTCGATCAGCTTCGCAGCGTCGGTGCTGGCCCCTTTGACCAGCATTAATTTGCGCTGCAGGCCCAGTTTTTTCAGGCTGCGCCAGTAGGTGTAAGCGTTGTCGGTTACGCCGTCTTCACCGCCGGAGTCACACGCAGTCATCAGCACCGGCATTAAACGATCCGGGTCATCAGCCAGCGGGTAGGCTTTTTGCACCACCTGCTCAGTGAGCAATTCCCAGTCTTCCGGGTATGCGCCGGGATCGATGCGCAAGCGCTCGCCGTCATCATCCGTACGCGCTGACCACTCAATAGAAAAACGATCAATGACCGTGTTTTCCAGCTGCGCACCCCAACCCAGCACCAGGACTTCAAAGCGGGCATTCTTGCCGCCCTGCACATCGACCTGCGCGGTGGTGAAACGCACCCAGGATGGGATCACATGCTGGCCCAGATCGGCCTGACGTTCCTGCAGGCGATCCGCCAGATCCAGATCATGCCCTGGCGCAACCAATGGGCGGCCCTGATCGGTGTTCACCGTGGCTTTCAGATCGTCTAAGTTGCCGGTCAATTCATACTCCCTGGCGGCTGCCAAATATTTGTAAACCAGCTGATTCCAGGTCTGGAATGCAGCGGTCGGGCCTTTCTGCCAGAAACTGGCGTATCGAGTGGGGCGCGGGTCGCCGTGTAGCGTGCCGTTTTGATCCAGGTAACAACCTTCCGGCACCCATAGGCCGCCCAGATTGGCCTGGTATTTAATGTCTTCGAACAGCGCGCAGGCGTTATGCGGGCAGCGCATAAACACTTCAGCGCTGGCGCGGGCCGGGTCTGGTTCGTTGGTGTCATACACTAGGAGATCAAAATCAGCTTCGAAATATTCGCCACAGGTGGGGCATTGCCACATAAACAGGCGGCGATCCCCCTGGTTATAGAGCGATAAAATCCCACGGGTGGGCGGCGCTTCATGCGGCGTTTTAACCCGGTATTTTGGGTCCAGCACGTTAAAGCCCGGCGAGCTTTCCGCTAAAACCATGCCGGACGACATAAACGATTGGGTACGCTTACCTGCCAGGATAAAGCCCGAACCCTCACCACCAATGTCCAGCGGCTGGCGGTCGTAGTCGGTAATTGCCACGTATTTCCAATCGGAACTGGCGAAAATATTCTTTGACGGCCAGCCGATTTTCAGGAAGTTACCGGCCCGAAAAATCTTGTCGTGAACGTTGTTGTCATGCGGGCGCGGGGACAGCTCAGCCCGCACCAGCGGGTTAGCTTCAAATGCACGTTGCAGACGCTTTTTACTGTACTCGCGCGCCTTCTCTTCACTGATCTGAACAATCAGCATGTCAGACGGGTTGTTCACAATGTTGTGACAGGCCCAGCCGTCAACCAGGGACACGGTTTTAGAGGTTCGCGCCGGGCCGACAAAGATCACCGCGTCATAGCGGCGGGACTGTAAGCAGTCCATCGGCTCCCACATGTACGGGGCATCATCCCCGCGCCAGCGCTCCATGCGATCCCCGACCGACACGTGCAGCAGGCGGCGGGCGCTTTGTGACAACGGCTCTCTAATGGGCGGCTTCACCAGGCGGGCAATCTCCCGCCGGATCTCGTTAGTATCTGCGTAACTACCCATCCGCGCGCGCCACTCCTTCCGCCTGCTGAAGCTTGTCGTACAGATCGGCCCGCATATCGTCGGTGCAGCTTTCCAACTCCTCCAGCTGCTCCACTGTGAATTTGCGGGTGCGCTCCATTTTGTCGGTCAGCCCTTCAAAGAAACCCACCACAGATTTCAGCACCACAAGATTAGCCTCCCGATGCTCAACCACCGGCACCAACTGGCCTTTGGTGGTATCCGTCGCCAAGCGATCCTTTTCGCCCGCATACCAGTCTTTACGCATGTTAGGCGGCATCTTTTCCGGGTCATCAGGAATATCAAACTCAGCGGCCTGGTCGGCCTGACAGATCGCCGGGGCGGCATCTTTTAGGGCGTACAGCTTCGACGCGCCTTTGTGACCGACCGGCTCCACCCCGGCGGCCTTCAAGCGCTTACGAATCGTGGCGCGGTCCATTTTGAACGCCTCCGCAAAGCGGGAAATACTCCAGTGATAGGCCGTTTCTATTCCAGTGATTTCAGCCATATCAGCCCCTATCTAAGCGGTTATCGGCTCCGGCCAGGTATGCCAGCCATTCACCCAGCCGCCGCGACCGCAGACACGCACCGCGCGATAAGACGCCTTGCGTTTCCACGGCGTCACGGGATACAGCCCGGCGCACTGCTTAAACAACCCGTCGGCGTAACTGCGCGGCACGCCCAGCAAACCGCCGCCGTGACTGCAAAGCCAGTCATGCAAAATCGCGGCGGTCATTAGCTCGCCGTGGGGCGGCAAGACAGACCACAGAAAACGCGGGATCGACGCAAGGTCCGTGACATATCCCGCCGGGACAATGATCAACTGACCGGCGGCGGTGCGGTACACCATGCGGGCGGTAAGCACCATGCACGGGCGGCCCTCATCGACCCAGGGCGGGGTTGCCCCCGTCCACTGTTTCACATGCGGCCATTCAACGATTTTCGGTTGCATCGTCCACGCCCTGCATTGCATCAACCAGCCCCGCCAGCGCGCACACATTCACCGGGACGGGATAGCCTGCGGCCTTCAGTTTTTCGCGGATCTCTGCGCGATATTCGGGGTCGGTCGAGGCGCAATACGCGGTCGTCAGATCACCAAATTTGTAGTTGCAACCCGCCATCATGCAGACCGCCAACAGTACCAACATCAGCTTTTTCATCGTTTCGTTCTCGCATAAAAATAAAAAAAAGGCGGTCTAGCTAAGACCGCCGAGTGGGTGCGGAGTAAATCAACTAAACGCGCGATTCTGCCAGCCGTTCAAGAACACCGCCTGAGACGGGCGGTGCGACACAATCGCTTTGTAAACTTGCCAGGCGTGGTACTTGATACAGACCAGCAGATGAGCGGGCGGCAAACGGTTGATCGCGGCAAAGGACGCCGGGCCTAGCACGCCGTCTTCCAGCAACCCGGCGTTGAAGTCATTCGCCGCACGCTGAGCGATTAACGCCGCAGTTTTACCGCGCATATTGACGAAGAAATTAAACATTTTCGTCGCTAAAACTTGATCCTGGATCTGCCCTAAATCGTAATGTTCCCAAAAATATTTCAGGTAAAATCCCTGGGCATCCCGGCGCGTCAGCACATCAATATCCGCTTCGCTGACATGGCCGTCGCCATTCACATCGCCCGCCAGATCCGGCAAGCCTTTTAGAAAGCGCAGACTGATCCCGTACGCGGTCGAACCGCCCCGGTCAGCGCGGTGGTTAACGCGCCCGCCTTCGTGCTCCAGCACATCAAGATAAGCCGTATAAAATTCAGATTTCACAGTAAGTCCCTCATGCGGCGCAGGACGCGCCAGCGGTCAGATAGGCAGCGAATCGGTGTAGCGACCCAGCAAGTAATAAGTCAGCCATAAAACCGGCGGAAACACAGAACCTGCAGCTAAGGCCACATAAAAAGAAACAACCAGCAGGCCCCAGTCCATCAGACGCCCCCCAAAGAATTTTCTAGCGCAATATGCGCGACCTCTTTCAGATCAGACAGAGATCGACGGCGGTCCAAATCAACACCCGTTGCAGCCAAGCAATCAGCCTGCAACCGTGCCTTTCCGAGGCCACTGTCTTCGTAGTTAAAATCGATCAGCCGAAAGTGAGGAGTAAGACACATTTCGCCGCCGATACGCTGATCCATGACTATTGGACTATCTGCATCAGGATCGAACAGATATGAGCCGATAGAGACCAAAGCTTGCAATGCTGGCGGAGCGTCAGACTCAGAATCAATCACGACAATCTGAGATTCCGAGATGGCAATGTTGAATTCAGGGCGGGGGCCGTATGTAACAATGAACGCCGGAACAGTATCAGGGCAATAGCTACCGTATCGATACCAAGACGCGAGCGCCGCAGGACGCTGGAAACGAGATACCAGCGAATCAGGCGGATTCGATGCGGGTGCCAGTGTATAACAGTTCATGACTCAGCCCCCTGGGCAATGGGAATTCTTCGGCGGATACTGAGTGACACAGTCGCGCCCCACGCACCTGCGCCCCCTTTGCGCGCCACCTGTATAGTGGGCGCGCTGGCGGTATCGTTATATTCGTAAACGCCGGGCGCGGCAGGATTCGGCGCGGAGGTGAGGCCGTATATTCGCGGCGTATCAACACCCGAATAATCAGAAGTGGTAATCCTAGCCTGATACAATTCGCCAACTTCAAAGACATTCACGGCAAGCGCATTAAACACACCATCGGGCGCATTGATCGTGTAGTCGCTACCGTCAGCAGCCCAATAGCTGCCGACGATAGGATTACGCCAAAGCTCAGCGCCCAACCAAGCCCCGCCTTTTTTCGTATACGCCTGCACGCTGCCATCGGCAGGATTGTAAAGCTGGCCGCCCGTTGTTTCTCTAATATCAGGGGTAAACACTACCGCCACCCCAGTGCTATTTCGCAGATTTAGATACTGAGTTGTTATTACCAGCTCAGAACTCCCTAAACCCACCCAAGAGCCATTTTCTGAAACCTCAACACCAGGCGGCTTCGAAACCCTAACGCGGACTTGAGACCCAAGGTTTAGCGTTGTCCACACGCCCCCTGCATCTAATGAAAGCTCTCCCCCTTCCCACAGTTGCGCCGCTGGCACTTCAAGATCATTCGGAACAAATCCGTCTGATCGACTGAAATCCGAATATTGTCTATGATCAGATCCTGCATGCAGCTCAGCGCAATCATAGACGCCATCCCAGTAAAATCCGCCCAAAGCGGTCGCTAACCGATCAATAACAAAAGCGCCCGTGGACTCACCGTCCGCAACATCAACACCGTTTAAGCGCCCCTTAATGACCGAGCCACGGCGTTCAAATTCGAACAATGAAAGCGCGTGCTCAGAAACCCCCCCTGCCACGCTTCTCACTGACACTCCAGCGCAACGGAAAGTCACAGAATTGTCAGCGTTAACATGCATGTAGCTATCAGAACTTGCGCTCCCGCACAGCATTCTAATTGTGTCGCATCTCGCCACGGCCAAAATAACAATACGAAAATCACCGGGTGCGGTGAATTCAGGAATTAAAACGTGAGTCTCGACGGGAGCACGGAACGCGCGCAGGACGCGAGATAACACCGCCTCCTTAAACGGAGCACCCATACCCAAATCGAACCCCATCATCCGAGCATGATCTCCATCGTGGTCGGCTGCGTAAACGTCCAGGACGTTGCGCCAGGCGGGACACAGGTTACCGTGGCGGGCATTTGGGTTTCAGCAGCAGAAGCATCCCCGATGTAGTACAGCGCAGGCGCGGCCAGACGAATCGCCAGAACCCCGTCAAGCTCCAAAGTAGTGACGTCGGGCCGGATCTCTGACGGCGCAAACGCCTGGATCAACTGGCCGCTGACATGCTTGCGCATTCCTTTACCTTCATCTGACATACACCACCTCTAATCTCGTTTTTGGCCGCGCCAGTTGCGGCGGTCGCGGTACACGTTCCAGCCGAATTGCGCGACGATCACAAAAAAACCGCCCGCTGCCGTAATGTCACCCACTTCCAGGCGCACCGCTGCCAGCTCCACCGGGAAGCGCAACAACGGCACCGATTCCGCCAGCGGCAATTCCGCGCCGGACACCTGGTCGATCAGCCGCGCCGATTCCGCGCGCACTTTATCCACGACGCTCACCCCGGTCACGCCGGTCCCGCCCAGATACGTAATGATCGATCCCTGACGCATGTACGGCTTCCTATAAGCTGACTGATATGTTCAATCCCCGACTAACAGGCATAAAAAAACCCGGCACCAGGGCCGGGTTTTGACAGCAATGCACGTCGCCAGGAAAGCAACTCAACGGTTCAATGTACGCACCAAACCCATCGTGGGGCTAATCTACCCCGTTAATGCCAGCCTGTAAACCCCTTTTGTGTAAATTAACACATTTTGTGTTATTGGCCTTTTTGGTTTTTGTGACGGGTCACGCTCACAGCATCAACTCAGCAGCAAAGCGCGCGGTGTGGTAACAGTCGGACAACCCTTTATGCAGCCCCTGACAGCCGCCCGGCAACGCTTCGCGCAACGGGCACAAGGACCGGCCTCAAGCAAGGCCGCCTGCTGCGCCTGCCAGGCTTCCCAATCCCGGCGCACCAGGGTAAGCAGGTATTCGGTCAATTCATACGGCCCGTCGATCCCGCCGCGCACGGTGCGCAGCTCAACGATCCGCGCGGCTTCAGCCTCACTGCATAAAAAGCGGTGCTCCACCTGCTGCGCCGCTTTCAGCTTGTCGCGGGAGCGTTTTTTACGCCGGTTCTGATCGGCGCGCTTTTTCACCAGCGCGGCCTGGGCGGCGGCTTTATCCGCGACCGCCCCGGCCAGATCCGCCTGGACGTCCGCATCCAAAAAAGACCTCATGCCTAATCCCCCGCCCGAAACAACGCCGGACCCACCCGGCTCATATCGTACAACCCGGCGTTGCGCTCATGCCGCACCGGCTTCAACTTGGCCCGCACCAGCCGGGCGCGCACCGTGTCGCGGCTCAGCTGAAACATGCGGGCGATCTCCGAAATATTCAGGTATCGCAATTCCTGCGCCATAAAACCCCCTTGCTCTGTCTGTTTCGTCGCGCCCCAGCCCTTGGCCTGCCAGGGATTCGCCAGTCACCTGCCTAACCCGGTGGTGATGCGCCATAGAACCGCGAAAATTAGCCGATCCCCGCGAGCCTCGCGCCCGTGGGGTTATTTGGTCTGCTCAGGGTCCCCTTTTATTTCCAGCCGCTTCTGGCTGTGTTCGCGCGCTAACTGCTTGTTTTTACAAAACTTCCACATGATGCCTCTGATCTTTTCTTGGCGATTCATAACGGCCTGCGCAGCCTCAAATTCGCGTCGATCCATCCCCATGATTTACTCCTTATCGATAGAAACCTTCATTTCCCTAGATCCTGCATTCTGACAAGGGATCTAAGGCGTTACGTTTGAAGCCGGATCTCGCGCCTGTCTCGGTGTCAAAAACCGTCCCTTGAGGCGAATAGAGCCACTGGTGACGACGTTTCACCACCCCCGCTTTAGGCGGCGTTTATTTGATGCAGATCGGACAGGTCCAGGGCGGGCAACAGTTGCGCCAGATCCAGGCCGCGACTCGCCAGGTGGTTGTGGTAGTGGGTTAACGCCTGGCGCTTCTGACTCAGCAAATGACTGTGAATATAAGCGGCGTCCAGATCCTTGAGGGCATGATTGAGTAACGCCTCCCCCACAAAGTAATCCACCCCCAGATCGGTCCACACGGTGCGCGCCAGCTTACGCAGATCGTGACTGCTCCATGCCCCTACCGCCCACGGCTTGAACCAGCGCTGTACCGTGCTTTTACTCACCGCCTGACCCCGCACCCCAGGAAACAGGTAATCGCCCTGATAGCCGCGCTTTCGACAATACACCCGGTAGGCGCGCAACAGCTGCAGCACGGGATCAGTGATCGGGATTTGATGCGCCTGGCCGTTCTTGGTCTCAGCGCCAGGGACGGTCAACAGGCGGGACGGCTCATCGATCCAGCGCCAGCGTAAGCGGCGCGTCTCACTGATCCGGGTGCCGTGCAACAACATCAACAGCGGTAACAGGGCCTGATCCGGGGGCGATGCCCCCCAGGCCCGGGCCAGGCGCGACAGATCCTGAATCTGTAAACGGCCTGCACGCGGAGTCACACGGTGACTGACGAAATCCGAAAACACCCAATCAGCCAGGGGGTTATGGCGGATCTTCTGCAGCTGGGTGGCGAGGCGAAAGGCGCGCTTGAGGACGGCCAGCACCTGACGCACCTGGGCCAAGCTGTAGCGGTTCTGCAGCGGCCATAGCAACACCTCATCCAAGCGGTCACGGCTCAGCTGGGAAATCAGCTCATGCTGCAGGGCGGGGGCCAGGTGGCACTTGATCACGCTCTTAGTCGTGGCGCGGCGCGAGGCGGATAACCGGCGGTCTGATTGGATGCGTTCCCCGTACCAGGCCAGCAGCGGGCCGACCTGGTCCCAGTGATCAACCGCCACCGACTGATTGAGCGCCAGGCCCACGACCCGCTCAGGGATCTGCGGCAGCAAACGGGCCGCCAACAGGGACGGCCAGCGCCCGATAAAGGACCAGGCCGACTTGCCGCGATGGCGGACCAGATACCAGCTGCCGCCCTGACGGTCCTTGTGATAGCGGAAGTAGAGCGGCCAGCGCGGGTCCTTGATCTGACGACAGCCCGACGCGGCCAGCTCCCGGATCGCCGCGTCGGATATTTTACGCTCTATGGTCTGAACTCCAGACATGCGCCTGCCTTCCTTGATAGGATGAATTCGTTAAATCGTTATTTAAAGAAGCCCTGAGCGAATGCCAGGGATGTCGCATTAGAGGGCTATAACACCTCTATGACCGGGACCTGCGGCCCGGTATCTCTTTGTTATACGGCGTACTCAATCGCAAATGTCTCGCCAGTCGTAACGTCCCGCCACGCCACATTAATTGGCCTAGTTAGCGGTTCACCGTCATCGTATGTCGCGGCAGTCGGCGGAGTGCCTTTGACTGCTGTCAGGTCTCTACCCATCTCTCTGCGCTCGTTAAGCCAACCATCCAGTTCAGTTTTGTTTAATATTTCCACTGCCATCCCTCCGTATAACAATGCCATGCAGCGGACTAGCGCTCCGCTCTCTGGCGTTCACTCTGCATTGGCCGATGATGGCCGGGTTATTTAGCTACATCCGAGTGATAGCCATCCACGTAAGCCAGGGTTACTTTAAATCGTCCACGGCCTGGGTCGTCACGGTCATAAAACATCTGCGAACGCTCACCCATCGCATCCACACCAACACCCCAAAAGGCGTATTTATGCTCAACGCGGGTAACACGCTTTGCGTCTTCCTTTCCGTGTTCTGCAATCAACTTACCCTGGCAGTGCTCAGCCGAATGCCAACCCTTGAACGGCTCCCAACCGGGATGATCCTCAAACCACAAAACAATGTATTCGCCGTCCTTGTACTTGATCGTCATTTCCACACTCCTGACCTAAATCAATATTCATTTTCTTCAGCGATACGGTTGCGCTTGGCTTCTTCGAAAGCATCCCAATCCGTTGTCTCTTCCAGGGTGATACAGCGATCACACATCACTGAACCGTAGTAATTTGAAAGCCCGGCTTCGTCATCGCTGCAAACGCTGCATTTCGACCACTCCAGCGGCTTAACCATCAACCAACACCCCATCCTTTATCCTCACCCAGATCACCGCGCCGGGCGGGTGGTTGTACCTGATCGGCTCTATAAACCGCTGCGCGCCTTCCATTACCCACGGATAACGCCACTTCGCCAGCAGCGCTGGGTCTGACACCTGGTGTTTATCAAAATCATCCAGAGCGGCGTCAGGGTCTAAGGGCTGCAGGCTATCAACGATTTTCGCTTTGCCAACGACCAGGCCAGAACCCGATTCAGCCAGCGCAATCCACCCGCGTACCCTGGTCCCGCTTGTGCGCAGCTCCCACGGCTTAATCCCCTGGAATATCAGATCCAACCACTGACGCTGTACAATCAGGATTCGGTCTATATCCGCCAGCTTGTCGCCTATCACCTTAAACCCCTTGCTAAATCGTCCTGAACTGCCACCCGCGCCGTTTGAAGCTTGCGGCGGTATGTGCGCAGCGATACGCCCAGGGTGCGCGCACGGGCGTCCTGGTTCATTTGCTCAACCATGCGAGCGCTAACCGACCGAATGACGCCGCGCTTTACCAGGGAGCGGATACCCGCCTGATACTGAAGGCGCAGCACATTAGCCGCTGCTATATCCGCCTCAGATAAGCGCATCACCGCCGCCTCAATCATCGACTCAACCGAATCACGGCCCAGCGGATCGCTGGGACCAGACCCGCCGCCCATCGTTATCGTTTCGCCTGGCTCCAGCGCCATAACCTTCGATTGAAAGCTGGCGGTATTGACGGTCGGCTCGCCGCCAAACTCGCACCAGCGGCCCCAGGCAAACAACAGATCATCTAAGTCTTTATCCGCCTGCGTGCGGATCGGCCTTACCATCAATAAACCTCGCCATCTTTAAAAAACAACAACGCCTCACCGGGTCGCAAATCCACAATCGGAATCCGTGGGATGTTCTTTTGACGGCTTTTATAGAGATAACCTGGACGCCCTACGCGGGGCTTGCGTTCAACCAACCCCTCTTTTGACGCCTTCGATAAGATCCTGGAAACCTGGATTTTTGCTAACCCACAACGGCGCGATACATTCGCCATGATGTACCACGTTTCCGGGTCCATGCTGGACAACACCGTGGTTTCCAATGTGCTCACGTTTAACGCCTCTTAACCAGGGACTGGTTGAACGCACCCAACAAACGCAACCAGGACGCTTTAGCCACCGGACAGGTATCCAGCTTTGCGCGACTATCAATCCCGCAGTACTCACGCACCCGCATAGCGGCCTCTTTTTCGTTGCGACACGGCATACCCTGGCTACGCAAAAACGCCTGGAATCGATCCACTCGACAAACCAGGGCGCAGCCCGTAGACGCACGTACCGGGCGGCGCATCATTCCCCCGCCCCAGGCAGTGCCAGGTTGTATTCATTAATCATTTGTTCTGTCTCTCGCGGGGTCAGATCATAGGTATAAACTTTGTTTTGGCGGGCAATCCGAAGGCGGTTTAACTCCCAGCGGATCAACACCGCGCGCGGGGCGTACAGCTGAGCCAGGCGACTTTTAACGCCCTCGCGGCTTAACTCACCATCTAAGATCTGCTTCCACCACCCCGCCGCCACTTCACGGGCATAGGCGGTTTCGCCCAACGGAATACACGGCATCTTTACAACCCGGCGCGGCGGCGGGCTTCAGATAGCGCCTCCTCAGGCATCAAGAAATGCGGGCGCGGACGAAAAGCGCCCTGATCAGTCACCATTAAATCGTGGCGCTCAATAGGAATTTCCTTAGACGGCGGACCTTCGCAGTTCCACATAAACGCCCCTTTGGCGCGCAATACTTGAGCCTCTTCCATACTCAGAACGTGCATCACCACCTGCAGCTCATCCGCTCGACCGCCGTCGTCCTGCAGAAACTGATTCAGCGCCTCAACGCGACGCTGAGCCATACGGGTCGGATTTCCATCGCACAAACGCGGGTAATTCAAATCCAACACCCGCGCTGTACTAGATGACGCCTGCAGCGCCTTAGCGATCTTTGTACGGCGCGGCGACTCTCCGCCCATCAATCCAATAATCATCAATCCCTACCTTTCACTTTTTTGGTTGCGTGCGGTCGATAGATACCGTTGTAATCCACTGCGCCACCGGTCTTTAAAACAATCATTGCCGCCGATGAGATACGCGGCGCACCCTGCAGGTAATACCAAGACGACACCGTTCGAGCCTCTTCACCCAAAATGCGGGCAGCCCTGGCGATGCGCTCACCTTGGTTTTTTCCTTCCTGCTGATCGACCCAATCCTGAAAATCCACAAAAAGCACTCTTTAACACTTTATGTGTATATTTTTAACACAAAACACAGAGCACGCAAAGCTCTTATTGTGGTTTTGAACACTTTACGTGTATAGTTTTAGAAAATTGCCCGACAGCTAGGAAAACCATGACATCCAAGGCCCAAGATATAGCGAACCGCTTATTTAGCTGCCGCCAACGCCACGGCTGGACCATGAAAGAGACCGCCGCGCGCCTAGACGTAACCCAATCGCGATACAGCAACTGGGAACAAGGAATCAGATCACCAAAACATGAACAGGTAGAAGCGTTAGCCGATCTGTTCAACGTCAATCCTTCGTGGATTATGGGCTGGACAGAACACGCCGGAACCACCCCCGAAAGCGACTACATAACCGCCGACCGGAAAACCATCAACATCGGGGGCGAAGGCGTCACCCTGGATCAAGTGGTCAGCACCACCGCGTTTAGCCCTGAATACATCAGCCAGCGCGGTCTAGACCCCAAAAACCTGATTCAGCTGAAGATCCAAGACGACAGCATGGAGCCGGTCATCTGCGCAGGCGATGAGATACTGATCGACAGAAGTCAAAAGCAGGTCGAACGGCCCGATCTTTTTGCACTGGCTGTGAATGATCGCGTATGGGTACGCCGCATCCGGCCAGAGTTAAACGGCAGCTTTACCCTGACTTGCGAAAACAAAGATCTGTACCCCGACCAGAGCCTGAACACCCTGGATGATTTAAACATTCTGGGCCGCATCTGCCGCATTGCGCGAGACAGATAACGGCCTTAGAAGGTCTTTTTTTCGATTGACTTTTACACTTAAAGTGTAAAATACTTAATAACGAATTAACGAATTACACAAAAGAGCTGATTCATGATCAACGATAACGCGCATTTAACAGTTGTACACTCAGGCACCGGCCTGGCGGTTTCAAAGCCAGTTATCAGCCAGCTCGCAAAAGAGGCGTGCGTGGTATCCAGCGCCCTCGCCGCAATGCAAGCCATGACCACCCTGGCTATCGATAACGGCGAAATGCCCCAGGATCAGGTCGACGCACTCAACGTCCTGCTGGGCGAGATCCACACAAAAACTGACGGACTCACCAACGCGCTACGCGAGATCCAAAGCCAGCTATAACGGACAGCCATCATGAAACAGATCCAGGGAACGGATGTAATCGGCCTACCCGGCCAAAACCTCACAGACACAGAATTGACCGTCCTGGTTGGACTGGCAGACGGCCAGACACCAGGACAAATCAAGCAGGCGCTCCACACCGCCGATGCGAACCAGTTGCACAGCTTAGAACAACGGATTAGGGCTAAGCTTGGCGCACGCACCAAAAGCCACATGATCAGCCGCGCATTTATACTGGGTGTACTGGCACCCCGCGCGCTCTGCTTCATGCTGGCAATTATCTGTACTGCACAGTCTGCAGATAGCGATATGCTAAGACTGCGCAGCCCGCAACGTACCCGCACCACCCGCCAGCTCACCCGCACCATTCGCACCACGCCAGGCGGGCGGGCGGCATAGGGTCTGCACAATTGACAGACCCTTTTCACCGCCCTTGATGGGCGGGCATACCCACTAATTAACGAATTCGTTAATTAACTAATTCTTTACAGACTTTGCCCGCTGCGCTAATCTGCCTCTAACGTTAACGAATTAACGAATTAACGAGGCAACCAATGGCAACTATCGGATTTATCAAACAGAAAGGCGGGGTCGGCTGCTCTACCCTCGCCTTTGCGACCGCCACCGAATACACCCGCGCCACCTGGGACGTATTGGTGGCCGACCTGGACACCAAACAAACCACCTGTTTCAAGCGCCAAGTACGCCGCGCTAACCGCGACTTTGAGCCGCACATCAACGTGCAGGTTTTCCCAACGGTCGACCAGGCTATACGCCAGGCTGATAAGTATGACCTGACCATTCTGGACACTGCGCCACACGCCACCCGCGCCACCGCTCAAGTGGCTGAAGTCGCCGACCTATTGATAATCCCAACCGGCCTAGCCCTGGACGACCTGGAACCGACCGTAAAGCTCGCGCATGAGCTGCGTAAGAACGGCATCAGCCAGGACAAGATCGCCGTGGCCTTTTGCCGAACCAGCGGCAGCGAACGGGAATACCTAGAGGCAAAGGAATATATCGAGGAGGCGGGGTACTACCACTTAGACGGACAGATGCACGAAAAACCAGCATTTCGCATCGCCTCCGACCTGGGCCGCAGCCCGACCGAATCCCAATATAAGGGACCACGCGAACAAGCGATTCAGCTGGTGCAAAGCATCATTGACCGATTTAACCAGATAGCAGGCTAAGACTATGGCAACGCAAGAAAAACCAGGCGCTAAGGTGCCAACACCACCGAAAAAGAAAAAAAGACAGAAAGGCGAGCCGCCAAGCCTTGAGGAAGCCAACCACAACAACATCACCACCACCCCGACCGGGGAACTGGTGCCGATGAATTTCAAAGTGGACGACGATTTTCACAGCGACTACAAGATCACCGCCATCACCAACAAAACCACAATGGTCGGCGTGCTGCGTGAGTCCCTGGAGATTTACAAGAAATACAAAGCAGGGTTATTGATCGACCCAAGCAAGAACGACTAAAAGAAAGGATCAGCCGGGTAAAAGGTCGAAGAGTTACCCGGCTGAGACATATGCAACCAATGGCAATAGGTACACACAATGTCTAACCGCGATTATAGCCGGATCTCAAAAACTCCTCTACTCAACCTGCTTGATATGCCGATCCCGGCAATACTGGAATTCCTGAACAGACACAACCCACAC
>NZ_JBFGYC010000002.1:0-37431 GCF_041587635.1 Pontibacterium sp.
AACAGCATCAACACCCGCTTTATGGCCTGCCAAACTTGGCAGCCCCCGGCTTTTGGCCCAACGGTTATTACCATCCATGATAATTGCAACATGTCTGGGAGGCGGATTTACTTTCGAAGAATCGGTCATAGTATCTTTAGACATGGGCAGGTAATAGGAAATTGGGGTGCCAGGCACCCCGGCACCTTCCTTAGATTTCCATCAGATCAGCTTCTTTTTGCTCCAGCAGCTTATCTACTTCAGCAACAAACTGATTGGTCAGCTTCTGAACGCGATCTTCACCACGACGCTCGTCGTCTTCTGTGATCTCTTTCTCTTTCAGAAGGTCTTTCAGGTCGCCGTTTGCATCACGGCGAATATTACGAATGGCGATACGTGCATTTTCTGCTTCAGCACGCGCTCGGCGAATATAGCCTTTACGCGTTTCTTCCGTCAAAGCAGGCATTGGAACACGAATATTTTCACCTGATGTAGAAGGGTTCAGACCCAGATCAGACTTCATGATCGCCTTCTCAATAACAGGTACCATCGGCTTTTCCCAAGGGACAATCGACAAAGTACGTGCATCTTCAACCGAGATGTTAGCGACCTGAGACAGAGGAACGTCAGAACCATAGTAAGGCACCTGAACTGTCTCCAGAATACTTGGGTGCGCGCGACCGGTACGAATCTTTTTAAAGTTATCCACCAGTGCGTCAGCACTTTTTTTCATACGCGTTTCAGCGTCCTGCGCAATCTCATTCAGCATATTTTTCTCCCACCTCGTCGCAACGATCAATCAACGTACCTTCGTCACCGCCTAGTACTAGATTCGCCAGCGCACCCGGCTTATTCATATTGAAGACACGAATAGGCATATCATGGTCACGGGTCAGACAAATTGCCGTCAAATCCATAACGCCCAGTTGTTTCTCGATAGCTTCATCGTAACCCAAGTGAAGATATCGTTTAGCAGATGGATCCTTCATCGGATCTGCGGTGAATACACCATCTACCTTTGTAGCCTTGATTACGACGTCAGCTTCTACCTCGATACCACGCAAACAGGCGGCTGAATCAGTCGTAAAGAACGGGTTACCCGTACCCGCAGAGAAGATCACCACATCACCTTGATTAAGATAACGCATCGCATTTCGACGATCATAATGATCTACAACACCACTCATAGGAATGGCAGACATAACACGGGTTGCGATATTACTGCGCTCCAGCGCATCGCGCATAGCCAGCGCATTCATCACTGTTGCCAGCATCCCCATGTGATCACCGGTTACTCGATCCATACCCGCCGCACTCAGCGCAGCGCCACGGAACAAGTTACCACCACCAATCACAATGCCGACCTGAACACCAATACCTACCAACTGGCCAATTTCCAAGGCCATACGGTCCAGCACCTTCGGATCTATACCGAAATTCTCATCACCCATCAACGCTTCGCCGCTAAGCTTCAGCAGTATCCTTTTGTATTTAGACTGTTTTTCAGTGGCAGGCATCTAAGAATTCTCCGCTCGAAATGAGGTCACAAGAGTGTATCAGGAAAAGAGAGGGTTGCGCATGCAGAAACATGCGCAACCGGGGGCTTAAGCGTTGCTTAGCCTTTCAGCTGTGCAGCAACTTCTGCAGCGAAGTCAACTTGCTCAACTTCGATACCTTCGCCAACTTCTATACGTACGAAAGACTTAACTTCGCCGCCAGCAGCTTTAACGAAAGCAGCAACTTTCTGCTCAGGGTTCTTAACGAACGCCTGCTCAACCAGGCTGTTTTCCGCCAGGAATTTGTTGATACGACCAACAACCATCTTCTCAGCGATTTCTGCAGGCTTGCTTGCCATATCAGACTGCGCCAGGATGATCTCTTTCTCTTTAGCAACCACGTCTTCCGGCATGTCTTCTTTGCTGACAACACGTGGGTTTACAGCAGTAACGTGCATTGCAACGTCTTTAGCTGTTTCAGCGTCGCCGCCTTCCAGAGAAACGATTGCTGCAATTTTAGCGTTGCTGTGAACGTAAGCACCAACAACACCGCCTTCTACAACAACGGTACGACGTACAGTGATGTTCTCACCGATTTTCTGAACCAGTGCTTCACGAGCAACTTCCAGTTCACCGTCCATCAGCACTGCAACGTCAGTCTGCTTGTCTGCAACTGCTTTATCCAGCACAGTGTTAACGAATGCCAGGAAGCCTTCGTCACGTGCTGCGAAATCAGTTTCAGAGTTAACTTCCAGCGCAACTGCATAGCTGTTGTCGTCAGCAACTTTAACTGCAACAACACCGTCTGCCGCAGTACGGGAAGCTTTTTTAGCTGCCTTCATGCCAGACGCTTTACGCAGATCTTCGATCGCTTTCTCGATATCACCGTCTACAGCCGCCAGAGCTTTTTTACACTCCATCATACCCAGGCCAGTACGGTCGCGCAGTTCTTTCACGTCCTTAGCAGAGAATGCCATGTTGAATACCTCTATCAATAAGATTAAAGCTTTAAATCAAAAATCGAAAAAAGGGGAGCTACGCTCCCCTTCATGCCTGCCACCAAACTGTATCAGGCATCCTTGACAGCAGGATTACTCTGCAGCTGCCTGATTTTCTTCAACTTCTACGAACTCGCCTTTAGCACCAGAAACCACCTCGGAACCTTCCAGGCAAGCATCAGCAGCAGACTGAACGTAGATCTGAATCGCACGCAGCGCATCGTCGTTACCAGGGATAACGTAGTCAATGCCGTCTGGGTTGCTGTTAGTATCAACAACACCAATAACCGGGATACCCAGCTTGTTTGCTTCATTAACTGCGATACGCTCGTGATCAACATCGATTACGAACAGCGCGTCAGGCAGACCGCCCATGTCTTTGATACCACCGATGGAGCGTTCCAGCTTGTCCATTTCGCGCTGACGCATCAGAGCTTCTTTCTTGGTCAGCTGTTCGAAGGTACCATCCTGAGCCTGGGATTCCAGATCACGCAGACGACGGATAGACTGACGGATAGTCTTGTAGTTAGTCAGCATGCCACCCAACCAGCGATGGTTGACATAAGGCATACCTGCGCGCGCAGCTTCGTCTTTAATGATTTTGCTAGCAGCTCGTTTTGTACCAACAAACAGAACTTTGTTCTTGTTAGTAGCCATACCCTGAACAACATCCAGTGCACCATTCAGTGCAGGCAGAGTGTGCTCCAGGTTGATGATATGGATCTTGTTACGAGCACCAAAGATGAATTTAGACATCTTTGGATTCCAGTAGCGAGTCTGGTGACCGAAGTGAACACCTGCTTTCAGCAGGTCGCGCATGCTAATTTTAGCCATTTTAAAATCCTGTAAGATTGGGTTAAACCTCCACACTCCCCATTGCCCAACCTCAAAAATGAGGCACCCTGAACGATGTGACGGAGCGTGTGTGTTTTATGTAGTGCGCAGAGCGCATTTTTCGAGCGCGGATTTATACCATATTGAACCCTATTTTTAAAGGGCGCATTCGCTTTCATCGCCTGCATTGATACAATCAGTCGATAAGCAAACGTCTGCGTACAAATTATTCTACAGACGACGGTATTGCATACTCGCCATATAAGGCAGAATAGCCTGAATCAAAGCTCTGTGTTGAGTACTTAACGGACCCCTGAAGATGACCATCAAAATCAAGACCCCCGAAGAAATCGAAAAAATGCGCGTAGCCGGCCGTATGGCGGCAGAGGTTCTGGAGATGATAGAGCCACACATCCAGGCGGGCGTTACAACTAACGAGCTGAACCAGATCTGTCACGACTATATCGTCAACCAACAAGACGCCATCCCTGCGCCACTGAATTATCACGGTTTTCCGAAATCAATCTGCACATCAGTCAATCAGGTAGTTTGCCACGGTATCCCAAACGACAAACCACTGAAGAATGGCGATACTATCAATGTCGATATTACTGTCATCAAAGATGGCTACCACGGTGATACCAGCAAAATGTTTTTTGTTGGCAAAGAACAAGCACACGCACGCCGCTTGGTCGACGTCACACTGGAGTGCCTATACAAGGGCATCCGTTTGGTGAAGCCTGGCACCCGTCTGGGCGATATTGGTGCCATTATCCAGCAGCACGCCGAAGCCAATCACTACTCGGTCGTACGTGAATATTGCGGCCACGGCATTGGCGCAGAATTCCATGAAGACCCCCAGGTTCTACACTACGGCAAAGCAGGCACCGGCGCCGAACTGCAGGAAGGTATGATCTTCACTATTGAACCCATGGTGAATGCTGGCAAACGTCACGTAAAACTGAACAAGCACGACGGCTGGACAGTAGAAACAGCTGACCGCCGCCCATCAGCGCAGTGGGAACACACCATTTTGGTTACCGCAGACGGCTACGAAGTACTGACGCTGCGCAAAGGCGAAACGATCTAATTCAGGAAGCCATAATGTCAAATGCTGCCCACCACCAGGTTGCCGACGAAGAACTGTTTAACGTTGACGAATTCCGCCAGGCCCTTGCCGCAAGCAAGCAACCGATTCCGCTCCTGAAAGAAACCCTCAAAGGGGTCCGGGAGCGAATGGATGAGCGCTTCAAAGCCGGCGAAGACATTCGTAAACTAATCTATGGCCGCGCCTGGGTCATGGATATGGTACTTGAAGCCATTTGGCAGCGTTATGACTGGCCTGAAAGCAAACACATCGAACTGATCGCCGTCGGCGGCTACGGCCGTGGCGAGCTCCACCCATGTTCAGATGTGGACATTCTGATCCTGATTGACGGTATAGAGCCAGAAAGCTATCACGACTCTATTAGCGGTTTCCTGACGCTCCTCTGGGACATTAACCTCGATATTGGCTCCAGCGTTCGCACGATCACCGAATGCTACGAAGAAGCCCAAAACGATGTCACCATAGCCACCAATCTGATTGAATCCCGCACCATCGTTGGTAGCGGCGAGCTGCACACCCGCGTTTATGATGAAGTCACATCAGAAGGCGCATGGACCGACAAAGAGTTTTTCCGTGCGAAAATCAGCGAGCAGCTGGACCGCCACGAAAAAACCAACAATACCGAGTACAACCTGGAGCCCAACCTTAAAAACTCTCCAGGAGGCCTGCGAGACCTGCAAACTATCGGCTGGGTTGCGAAGCGCCATTTTGGCTCAACCTATATCCGCGATCTGGTAGACGATGGCTTCCTCACCGACAGTGAGCTGGACACCCTGAACAAGGGTGAGCTTTACCTGTGGACCGTTCGTTACGCACTGCATATGGTCTGCAACCGCCACGATGACCGCCTGCTTTTTGACCACCAGCGCGCACTGGCCGAGATCTTTGGTTACTCCGATTCAGAAGGCGAACTGGCCGTCGAACAGTTTATGGGGAAATACTACCGCGTGGCGAAAGCGATGTCGGAATTTAACCATATGCTACTGCAACACTTTGATGAAGCCATCCTGCGGGCAGAGGATGAGCAAGTTATTCTCCCCCTGAACAATCGCTTCCAACTTCACAACAACTTCATCGACGTCATTTACGACACCGTATTTGAACACCATCCCTTTGCGCTGATGGAAATCTTCGTCCTGATGGCCACCAACAGCCAGATAAAGGGTGTAAGAGCATCCACGATCCGCCTGATAAGGGATCACAGACACCTGATTGACGATGAGTTCCGCAACGACATTCGCAACACCTCGTTGTTTATGGAACTTCTACGCTGCCCCGATAAGGTATCAACAGAACTCAAACGGATGAATAAGTACGGCATTTTGGGTCTATATCTGCCGGAATTCGGAAAAATTGTCGGCCAGATGCAGCACGACCTGTTCCACATTTACACCGTGGACGCCCATATACTCAAAGTGATCCAGAAAACCCGCCAGTTCCGACACAACGACTACCGCGAGCAATTCCCGATCGCGCATCGCATCGTCAACCAGCTACCAAAAATAGAACTGCTATACATCGCGGCGCTCTATCACGACATTGGCAAAGGCCGTGGCGGAGATCATTCCGAACTCGGGGCCGAGGATGTGATGGATTTCTGCGAACGTCATCATCTGGGACGCTGGGACAGTCATCTCGTTGCCTGGCTGGTACGCAATCACCTGCTTATGTCGATGACCGCGCAACGCAAAGACATTTCCGATCCTGAGATCATCCAGACGTTTGCGGAACAGGTGCACGACATTACGCATCTGGATTATCTCTATGTCCTGACGCTGGCAGACATTAACGCAACCAACCACACGCTTTGGAATAACTGGCGCGCCACACTGATGCGCACCCTCTATACTGAAACGAAACGCACACTGCGCCGCGGCCTTGAAAACCCGATCGAAAAAGAAGATCTGATTGAGCAAGTCCAGCACGAGGCGATGATCGTCCTGACCCGCCATGGCCTGCATGAATCAGAGATTCTGGAGTTCTGGTCAACGCTGGGCGATGACTACTTCCTGCGCGAGACGTCCCAGAGTATTGCGTGGCATACCCGCGCAATTCTGGAACACCACGACACCGACGTTCCACTGGTTCTGATCCGTCAGACATCTCACCGGCTACATGAAGGCGCAACAGAGATCTTTGTGTACATGCGAGACCTGCCCAACCTGTTTGCAGCCTCCGTCGCAACACTCGACCAACTGCACCTGAGTATCCAGGACGCGCGCGTCATCGTCACCGACAACCAACGTACGCTGAACACCTACACAGTGCTCACCGAAGACAACCAACCGCTGTCGGAAAACCCGGATTATCTGAACGAAATCCAGCAACGCATGGTTGAGGCGCTGGACGATCCGGAAGATTATCCAGAAATTATCCACCGCCGCGTCCCGCGTCAGCTAAAACTGTTTGCCACTCCCACCACGGTAAATATCAGTACCGATCCGATGAGTCAGGAAACCGTACTGGAAGTCATCACACCTGACAGGCCGGGACTGTTGGCACGTATTGGCCGCATTTTTGTGGAAAACAACGTCTCCGTCCACAAGGCCAAGATCACCTCCATCGGCGAACGTGTAGAAGATTTCTTCTTTATCACCGATGAATCTGGCCAGCCGATTTCCGATCCTATTTTGTGCCAGCGGCTGCAGAGCGATATCTGCCAGCAACTGGACGAGCACATACATCAACAAGAATCCTGATCTGGCGACGGTCAGACAAAATCGAGAAAAATGATGGATAAACAGACACAGACCGAGATTGAAGCCGCCGCATTTCGCCGCATGCTGGAGCATTTTGATAACCGCAAAGATGTGCAGAATATCGACCTGATGATTATGGCCGGATTCTGCCGTAACTGCCTGTCAAAGTGGTATCGCGCAGCGGCTGAAGAGCGCGGCGTAGAGATGGACTACGAGCAAGCGCGCGAAGTCATCTATGGCGAACCGTACAATAGCTGGAAAGATAAATACCAGGAAAAAGCCACACCGCAACAGCTGGCTCAATTTGAAGCGACCCAAAAAGGCAAATAATTCCTTTCTTTGCTTAAGACATCCGGTTGGGCTTACCTTTTATTCGGTACGCCCAACCTATCAACCTCACTCGCTGGACTTAATCCACGCCCTCTGCAATTGGTTTACATCCACTTCCAGTACTGTCGCATAAACATCATCCTGCACCGGATAGCTCTTCACCAACCGCGCGCCACGTACAATCCCGGACACAGCCGTCTTGAACTGATCGTTCTGCACCACCATGTCGCGCACGGCCGTGGTACCAAACAGATACTGACCGTGAACGATTGCAGTTAACTCTTGATAGGCTCGCAATTTTGACGCCCGCATAGCCTGGATCATTTTGTGCTCTTTGGTCTGACCTGACTGCAAACTGATCGGCGCATAACCTGTCGCCCGCACCCACTCAGGGGCTTTCGCCTCCACGGTTTCCATAGTCCGCGGTGCATCAGGCAACGCTTCAGCAAACTCCACCAATGAGCGAGATGCCGTCTCACATCCTGACAGCACAGCAACAGACACAAACAAAAACAGTGCTTTACACAGTGTATCCAATTTATTCATTACTGCCCTACCGGCCCAAGACTGTTTTCAATAATCATCCCTTTCTGCAGGGCTTTCATCGGATCATAACCCGGCGTACCGCCCTCCAGCCGGCTATCCGGCAGATGCGTTTGCCCGGAAGCCAGAACTTGACGGGTTGTAGTATCCAATACGCGGGCATTGATCACTATACCGTCGGGATAGCGGGCATAGGTCCCCGTGAGCAGAAAGTAGATTCGATAACGATTACGCAGACTCGACATATTTTGTTTGGTCAGCGGATCGCGAGCGGTGGTGAGCAAACTAACCGCTCGGTAATCGATCAGGTTGTAACGGCCTTGCTGCAGCTGATAGACAATATTCTCGCCCAGCCGCTCACCCAACACGCCCGTATAACGTTCTCGGGCGCGGCTCAAATCGACAAATGGCATGACCGCCATAGGCAAACGCTGCACACGGTTGGCCTGCAACCCTTCCTGTAACTGAACGGCTAACTGTGCAACAGCCTCACTCACCGGATCATAAATCTGATCGTCGACATCGATACTTGATAACCCTGCACTACTGATGACCGGCTCCTGCACTTCTGGTACAGGTATCACAACCGGTTGCTCTGGAACGGGATTTGCACCAAACCCTTGCCAGGTACACCCCGAAATCAGAAAGGAAAGCAGCAGAAGCTTTTTCATCATGTAGTATCCGTCTCTCGTCTGCAGACAATCTAACATACTTTGGTTGCCAGTTTCTGCCAGTCTCCATCGTACAGCCTCATGCAGCACCAGCAGACTTGCGGAGCCAGACTTGTGCTGGTTTACAAGCCCAATGCAATTGCATACTGTTAACCGGACATTACCTAGTTGTCGGTCAGACTCTGAATATGTTTAACGCTTTGCACAAATTCATCCTGCTTATCGCCCTGCTAATGCCCCATCTCTATGCGCAGGCACTCACGGTAGAAGCCGAGGGACAGGCCGTTATTCAGGACAACAACCTGAACGCCGCTCGAAAAGCAGCCATTACCGCAGCAACCCAGCAGGCATCAATGCAAGCAGCCGTCTACGTTTCCAGCAGCCAGCAAGTACGCGATGGCATTCTGGAGATCGACAATATGCAGATCACCACATTGGGTCAGGTTGAAAACGTCCAAGTCATCGATGAGCAGATATCCGGAAGTATTCTCACTGTGCGCATCAGTGCCGAGGTATTCACCGATACAGGCTGCAAAAACGGTCACGGTGACCGCTTCCTGAAATCTATCGCGATTGCCGCTTTCCCATTAGAGCACCCAGCACAAGGGAATGTAGGCGGACTGGGCGATACAGCATGGGAACTCCCCAACCTCATCGCCAGCCAGCTTTCGGCTCGCGGCAACCTGCAGCCTTTTAAAGCAACCCATCTTAATATCTTTCCGACCCTTCAAACTGCTGCCAGCCGCCAATTGGATGACGGCGCCCTGACCTCGGTGGCGGCGAATGTAAACAATCTGGACACGCAATTTATTGTCTCGGGTGTTATTCGGGATATGGCGATGTCAGACCCCCGTACACATTCGGAAGATAACTACTTTGTAGATCTGTACAACCGACTGGATTATCGCAGCCGCAAACACTTGCGTAACTTTCAGCTAGACCTGTTTATCCATGACGGTTTCAGTGGTGCATTGCTACTGGAGCGCCGATACCAGACACAAGGGATATGGAGCTTACCTCAAGAACTCAAGGCAGGCTTTAACAGTCAGGCGTTTGCTCATCAGGAATATGGACAGGCTGTCACTAAACTGATCGATCAGATGGTTGGGGAACTGGAAAGCAATCTTCGTTGCCGACCTTTTTCCGCCCGCATTACCCGCATAGAGAACAACCAGATCTGGTTTCACGCGGGAGAACGCACAGGCATCAAGCCGGGTGATAAATTCAACGTTCTGCACCGTTCAACATTTTTTGACGTACAAATGCGACCGACCCACCAGCTGAGCAACACTAAACGGACGCTGGTCGTGGACGAGGTACACCCAAACTTCATACAAGGCCATCTGGTGAATATCGCCCAGCATCAGAACATCCTGCCGGGCGACATTGTCGTGTCAGACTAAATCAACATCCACACTCGATTGCGGAAAGTACCCTTCACTTAAGTACGCTGACCGCGGATATTGATCTCAACGCGGCGGTTCTGCGCCCGACCGGATGCAGAGCCGTTATCAGCAATCGGATAACGCTCTCCGTATCCCTGCGTACTGATACGCAGGCGTTCGATTCCGGAACCTGCGAGATAATTTGCCACCGCCGCCGCACGCGCTTCAGATAACTGCTGATTGTATTCAAAGCTGCCCGTACTGTCGGTGAAGCCATCCACCGCCATCACGGTCTTATCAAACTTCATCAGCACCTTAACCACAGAATCCAATACCGGATAGAAACCGCCATCGATACGTGTGGAGTCGGTCCCAAAGGTCACATTACCCGGCATAATCAGGCGAATATCATCACCCTGTCGCTGAACGCTCACGCCTGTTCCTTCCAGCTCCTGACGCAATAACGCTTCCTGCTGGTCCATGTAATAACCAATACCACCCCCAACAGCGCCACCTACCAGCGCGCCTGTCAGCGCACCTCTACCACGATCCTTTTTACTTGATACCGCAGCTCCCAACACAGCACCGGCAACAGCACCGATACCGGCCCCTTTAGCGGCATTGCCGGTTTTTTGTTCGCGGGTATACGGATCAATCGTCTGACAACCTGACAACACCGCAGCAGTAATACATACGTAAATTAACTTTCTCATAGCAATCTCTCTTAAAAACTTGAACGGCAGGCTCACCCAGTATGTTTTCAGTCTACTTTTGCTAACTGAACCATAGCTTAAACAGCCCGTCATACCGCATACATGTTTCTGATTTCTTACAAAACCGAAAAGCTGTCATTTATCCCTAGTCACCCCCCTGAACAACCGATAAAATGACCGATTAGTAACAGAAACACTTTTTTGAACACCGCTACCCAAAAACGGTGTCATAAAACGGTGTTAACTGGGCACACAGGCCATCGTGATGCCGAAAATTTCAGCCACACTCATTGAGTACATCCAATCCAAGGAGTTCCCTTTGTCTCAGCTGCCTCTCATCGTAGGTTTTGGTGGTATCAATCCTGCGGGTCGCGCATCATTTCATCACGCTTATCGACGCCTGATTATTGACAAGCTGGATACCCAAAGCCGAGAGACAACCCTTATTGGATTGGCAACACTGACCGGACTGGCCAGCTATGAAGATGGCCATTACAAAAACAGCACTGGCGAGACACTTTCCGTACAGGATCTGCTGACTTCAGTTGAACAACAGGTGCTGGACAACACCCTGATCCGAAAAATCCATCCGGATTGGTTTGACGTCAACAAGGTAATGTTTAACAAACCGGCGAAACTGAAATGCAGTGAAGGTGAACTTCGGTTTCAGCTACGTAAACGCCAGATGCCACAAAATATTCCCGCCAACTGGCAGGTAACCGAGTCGACACCCGGGGTATTCGACATTGTAGTTTCAGAATCTCTGGACGTTATTTTCCCGGATACTAAAGAAGCGCAGGTCAAAGCAGCCGGGCAGCTACCAACAGGCTTTGAGCCCGGCAAGCTGTATCAATCCCGCAACCACCCGCGCAATCTTCAGATGACCGTATTCGGTGCATCTGATGCATTACGCTCCAGCGGTATCCCATTTGAGCAGATCGCAGCAAAAGTATCTCCAGACCAAGTGGGCGTCTATGCCAGCAACTCCATCGGCCAGCTGGACGACTTTGGCTTTGGTGGTCTGACAAAATACCCGGCACTGGGCAAACGTACCACCTCCAAGCAGATGCCATTGGGTTATGCTCAGATGCCAGCCGATTTTGTGAACGCATACGTACTAGGTAGCGTGGGTGTTACCGGTGGCGCACTGGGTGCATGCGCAACCTTCCTCTATAACCTGCGCAGTGCCGTAAACGATATTCGTTCTGGTCGGCGTAAGGTTGTATTGGTCGGCGGCAGTGATGCACCCGTTACCCCTGAAGTCATTGAAGGCTTCCGCGTGATGGGCGCACTGGCTGAAGATAAAGACCTACTGGCTCTGGATGGACTCTCATCCCTTTCAGACGAAGATTATCGCCGGGCCTGCCGACCATTTGGACAGAACTGTGGCTTCACGATGGGTGAATCCAGCCAGTTTGCACTGCTCATGAGCGACGATCTGGCCATGGAGCTGGGCGCACAGGTGTTCGGTGTTGTACCTGATGTCTTCGTCAATGCTGACGGTCACAAGAAATCAATCTCCGCACCGGGTGTGGGTAACTACATCACACTCGGCAAAGCCGCTTCGATGGTACGTGAGATGTTAGGTGAGGAATCCCTCCAGCAGCGTAGCTTTGTACAGGCGCATGGTACAAGTACTCCGCAGAACCGCGTGACCGAATCCCATGTCATCAATGAAACCGCGAAAGCATTTGGCATCGAAAGCTGGCCTGTTGCTGCGATAAAGTCATATCTGGGCCACTCTCAAGGGACCGCAGGCGGAGATCAGCTGAGCACGTCACTGGGAACATGGGCTTATGGCTACATTCCGGGGATTCTAACCACACCCGCATTCGCAGACGATATCCACCAGAGCAACCTGCAGCTGAGCAATCAGCATATCGAAGTGGGAGCTCAGGGTATGGACAGCGTTCTACTGAATTCTAAGGGATTTGGTGGTAACAACGCATCTGCTCCAGTGCTGGGTCCACATATCGCCGAGAATATGCTGCGTCGCCGTTATGGCGAAAGCGCAATGACTGCATACCTGAAGAAACGCGAACAGGTGAGTGCTGTCGCGGCAGCGTACGACGAAGAAGCGACTCAGGGTACCGCCCGCCCGATCTATCTCTATGATCACAACGTACTTGGCGGTGATGACCTGCAGATCACGGATAAAGAGATCCGCCTGCCAGGATACGAGAACCCTGTGGATCTGGCCGTCGAAAATCCTTACAAAGACCTCTGCTGACACCCAACTATGAACAGCCTGAATAAGGCTGTTCATTCCGTCAAAACTATTCGCATTTGCCGCAGTCCAATTTGGGGTATCCCCCAAAAATCGGCAGAAAACCATGAACATGCGAATACCACTCGTAGCGGGCCTGTTTGCTCTGGTCGGCTGCACATCAAATATGACCTCCGAACCCGGCTATTACACGCTGAACCTGGATCGCACCCAGCTCTGCTATTCCGGCAACAGCAACTGTCTCAATTTGGAACTGATATATCCTTCCCACAATGAGCACCAAATCGCTCGTGCATATCAGCTGCCATCGACATCTGAAAGCTGGAATGTACGACAGCTAGTCAAGCTGATGCTGGCTCCTCCGGGCAAACAATACGAAGTCAAACAGATCAGCGACTTTAGCTATCTGATACCACGAAATGTTGCCACCAACAGCGTCTGGTACCATCTGGAACAGGAGCAATACGATCTCTACGAGTCAAACGGAAAGAGTTTCCGATAACGGTCAGATATTCAGAGTCGTAACAGTTTACGTGCGGTTGCCGAGGTGCATTGCGCCAGCTCTTCAAGACTGATGCCCCTTAACTCAGCAAACACCTCAGCCACCTCACGTAGCCGCTTCGGCTGATTAGGCTCACCACGATACCCTGCCAATGGTATATCTGGCGCGTCCGTTTCCAGTACAAAAGCATCCAATGGAAGATTCATCACAATCCTGCGCAATTTCTTCGCGCGGTCGTAGGTCAGACTTCCACCTATACCTAACTTAAATCCCAGCTCAATATAGTGTTCAGCCTGCTGCTCACTGCCCGAATACGCGTGGACAATCCCTCCCCGCGCCAACTTAAGCTGACGCAGCAGCTTCAACACCTGATCGTGGGCTTTGCGTACATGCAGCAACACGGGCAGCTGAAACTCCTTGGCGATCTCCAGTTGCCTTGTGAATAACTCGATCTGTTTTTCCTGATCCAGATTCGGTACAAAAAAATCCAGTCCGATCTCTCCCACCGCAACCACCGGATTAAGCGATAACAGCAGCTTCAACTGCTCCAGCTGCGATGCCTTATGCTGATCTAAGAAACATGGATGCATACCCAATGCAGGATACAACCCCTTGGCATCACAGGTCGCTAATAATCTAGGCCAATCATCAGCCGTCACACCAGGAACCACAAAGCGGGTTACATTGTCCGACCGGGCATCAGCCAACAGCCGTTCGCGCCAGCCATCAAACACCTCAAAGTCCAGATGACAGTGCGTATCAATCAGTTGAATACTCATGATCCGATAATAGCAAAAAGCCCGCTAACAGAGATCTGCTAGCGGGCTTTTTAGAAACACCTCAACGTACGGGAATCAATGTTCGCGTGTAGCGCGGAACAGCACGTCCGGCCAGCGTTCCTGAGTCAAACTCAGATTGACACGCGTCGGTGCCAGATAGGTCAACAAGCCCGCGCCATCGTAGCCGATATTGTCGTAAGCCTTGCGCTTAAAGTCCGCCAGCATCTTCTCATCGTCACACTCCACCCAGCGGGCGGTGTTCACGTTGACGGCTTCGTACACACAATCCACTTTGTATTCGTCCTTGAGGCGGAACATAACCACATCAAACTGCAACTGACCCACCGCACCCAACACCAGATCATTGTTCTTCTCTGGCATAAACAGCTGCACCGCGCCCTCTTCAGACAGCTGCTGCAAACCTTTCTGCAACTGCTTCATCTTCAGCGGATCAATAGGACGCACCCGACGGAAAATCTCCGGCGCAAAGTGCGGGATACCGGTAAATTTCAGTGCTTCACCTTCGGTAAACGTATCACCAATCTGGATCGTACCGTGGTTGTGCAAACCAATAATGTCACCAGACCACGCCTCTTCGACGTTTTCCCGGTCACCGGCAACAAAGGTCACCGCATCAGCAATCTTCACATCCTTGTTGATGCGGGTATGCTTCATCTTCATACCACGACTGTATTTACCGGAGCAGATACGCATGAAGGCAATACGGTCACGATGTTTCGGGTCCATATTGGCCTGGATTTTAAAGATGAAACCGGAGAATTTTTCCTCTTCCGCTTCAACAGTACGGCCCACAGTCTGACGGCTGATGGGAGCTGGCGCCCATTCAACAAAGCCATCCAGCATTTCACGCACACCAAAGTTGCCTAACGCCGTACCGAAATACACGGGTGTCAGAGTACCCGCCAAGAAAGCATCCCGATCAAACTCATGGGTTGCACCACGTACCAGCTCAATCTCTTCCACGTAATCGTCATAGATGTTTCCCAACAGCTCTTTGGCTTCTGCCGATTCAATGCCTTGAATCTGAACATCTTCAGGGATGGTATGACCTTTACCCGGCTGGAATACATGGATGGTATCGGTGTAAAGGTTGTATACACCCTTGAAGCTCTTACCCATATCAATCGGCCACGTAATCGGGGCGGCTTCAATTTTCAGTACGGCTTCAATCTCATCCAGCAGATCAATCGGATCGCGAATATCACGGTCCATCTTGTTCACAAAGGAGAAGATCGGCGTGTCACGCAGACGGCACACGTCCATCAGCTTGATGGTCCGGTCCTCGACACCCTGAGCCCCATCCACCACCATCAGCGCACTGTCTACGGCGGTGAGTGTCCGGTAAGTATCCTCAGAGAAATCCTCGTGTCCCGGCGTATCCAGCAAGTTAACCATGCGTTCTTTGTATGGAAACTGCATCACGGAGGAGGTGATCGAAATACCACGCTCCTGCTCCATGGACATCCAGTCAGACGTTGCATGGCGGTCGCTTTTTTTGCCTTTAACCGTACCCGCTGTCTGGATCAGGTTTCCGAACAACAACAGTTTTTCGGTGATGGTGGTTTTACCCGCATCCGGGTGCGATATGATCGCAAAAGTCCGGCGTTTGCCGACTTGCTGAGCAACATGTGACATTAAACGAATTCTTCTGACTGATGCAGTCGGGTATTTCACAACCCGGGTGCATAATTGAAATGAGATGGACGGTATTTTCGCCGATCTGGCTAAAGGACTCAATCAAAGTTACGGGAAAAACCGTTATACGCGTCCTATCCGTGTCTTAAAGCCACCTGCAAATAAGCCCCTGCGACATTTTGCCCTGCTCGCTTTGAGTATTCGTCGGGTATAATCTGCCCCCATGGCTAACCATCACAACAATCTTCTCCAACTCACCTACATCCGCACGGTCACCCTGTTCGGACAAAGCGCTGCGATACTGTTTGCACTTTACATTCTGCAGGCTTCTCTCAATGTTTGGATTTTGGCCTCGACACTGGCGGCACTGGCGTTGCTTAACGTAGCAACATACGCCCGTCTGCGCTCAGACTGGCCGGTGACAGAACCGGAGTTTTTTACCCAGTTAGTTGCCGATGTTGTGCTCTATGGATGCCTGTTGTTCCAGACCGGCGGCGCCACCAATCCCTTTATTTTCCTGCTATTGGTCCCTTTGATTATCTGTACGGCCACGCTTTCACAACGCCTGAGCCTGATCATGGGCGGCCTGGTTGTCGGTATTTATAGCTCGTTGCTGTTTTACTTCATCCCCATTATTGAAGCTGAATCACGCCACCAGCACGCCCTGCTTAACCTGTTCGATCTGCATATCACCGGCATGTGGATTAACTTCATCCTGACGGTAGGCGTTGTCACTTGGTTTATTGTCCGTATGCGTCAATCGATGCATCGCCAGCAGGAACGGCTGGAAGAGGAACGGGAGAAACGTATTAACGATCAGCAGCTGCTATCACTGGCAACGATGGCGGCCGGTACAGCCCATGAACTAGGGACACCGCTGAGCACCCTTAGGGTTCTGGTCAGCGAACTGCAGGCCGAACATCACGGAAACCCTGACCTTATGGAAGATCTGGCGCTGATGCGGCAGCAGATTGATGCCTGTAGCGATCGCCTGCAGCAGTTTGCCCGCTCCGTTCAGGAGGAGCAGTCCAGCCAGAGAGAGGAGGCATTCAGCAATATACTGGATGACGTTATCGAACAGTGGAGCATCCAACGCCCCGAGGTTACCTTTAAACTTGAAGTCGACACGGAAGGCACTGTACCGGATATAAAAAACAGCACGTCGCTACGCCAGTCAATTTTGAACCTGCTGAACAACGCAGCAGATGCGCAGCCAAAAAATATAGCGATCAATCTGAGCTGGGACACAAACGATATCACTCTGCTCATCCACGATCAGGGACCCGGACTGTCACTGGAAGCGCATGACAATCTGGGCAAACCCTTCGTGACCACCAAAGGCCGTGGTTTAGGCATTGGGCTGTTTCTTACTGCAACCACACTCGCCCGCTATGATGGTAGTGTGCGCCTGTACAACCACCCCGATGGTGGCACTTTGACGGAAGTGATTATTCCAAGGAGCCAATTGGATGACTGAACTAGCTGGCAAGTCTCTGCTGATTGTCGACGATGATCCAACATTCACTCGTATTCTCGCCCGCGCCATGAAACGTCGCGGGCTGGAGGTATCAGTCGCGCATAGCGTTGAAGAAGCTGAGACCTCACTGACACAACGGATACCCGATCTGGCCACGGTGGATCTGAAAATGGATACCGCTTCGGGGCTGACATTAATTCCGAGTTTGCGGACAGCCAACGACAGCATGCTCATTCTGGTACTGACCGGCTACGCAAGCATCACCACCGCCGTTGAAGCGATCAAACTAGGGGCAACGAACTATCTGCCGAAACCCGCTGATGCGGATGAAATATTGGCGGCACTGGGCAAGCAACAGGCCGACCCTGATATGGAAGTCACCCAACAACCTATGTCGGTGAACCGCTTGGAATGGGAACATATTCAGAAGATATTGGCCGAACACGATGGCAATGTCTCAGCAACGGCCCGTGCATTGGGTATGCACCGCCGCACACTGCAACGCAAACTATCCAAGCGTCCCGTCAAACAGTAACCGGGAAGGCCCTCTTACTGATCATCGATATAGATCTTGGCGTCGAAAGTACGTACCCAGTCAGGGTGAAAGACCAGCATTCCGGTGATGATAATGCCGTTCACCAGCCCTTCCGGGAACATGATCAGTGGCAGATAGCGCACGTATTCATGATTAATTTTACTCCAGCTGTATACGTCATCCAGCCAAAGTAACAGGCCCATCGCCAGCCCCGACGATGCAGCCGCAATCCCCGCGCCAAAAAAACCACAGAGAAACAGATACACAAAAAAATTCTTGGTGAGTTTAGCCTCAACAACCTTAAGCACCAGCATTGTCACCATCACCGGTAACAAGACAGAACACACCGCATTAATCGGCAAACTGTCCCAGCCTTCGCGCCCCACCAGTATCATCCCAAGCAACGCAAACGTACCGGCGACAATAGCCAGGTCCCAGCCAAAAATCAGTGTTAATGCCGTGACACCCAAAAAGTGAATGCCCAGCCCGGGTGATATACCTGCCCGCATACTCCACATCACCATCAGGAACACCATTGCACCCAGAAAAAAATGCTGCAAACGGCGGTTTGACTTCAACACCCCCCAAGGCACGCGGTACATCGCAAACCCGAGCACAGGCAAGTAAATCAGCAGACTAAGCCAGAACCAGTAGCCACTCAGCAGGCCAACAGAGATACTCATGATTGGGGTCCCGTAGAGAAAGATCAGTATCAGTGGGAGTTGTGTCTTTTCACATGCAGTATAACGACTGCCGGAAAGATAGCGGCAAACATCACAGGAACCTTGATTTGAATCAGCCCGCGGATCAGAGACTCAGACTCATCAGCAAGGCATCTTCTCGACCCGTGGTGGTGGGATAGTATCCTTTGCGCACCCCGTCTTCAGAAAAACCCAGACGTTTGTACAGCTGCACAGCAGGCGTATTAGATACCCTCACCTCCAGCAGGATACGATGAATATTCTCTGCTCCCAGCTTATCAGCCGCTAATAAAAACAACTGATTTGCTAGGCGCCGTCCTTGCTCTGCGGGTGTTACGGCGATCTGCAGCAGCTCGGCTTCGTCAAGCACTGTTGTGAAGACGCAAAACCCCAGTAAACGGTTCAACTGAAACAGACCAAAACACTGATAGCGATTTTTTTTAAGGAATCCAGCTAACTGAGACTCGCTCCAGGGATCAGGAAAAGTTACCTTTTCGATCAACAACCAGTCAGCCAGGTGCTCGGGTTGTAAACGACGTAACTCAACATCGGCAAATGTATCAGCCATTTTGTAAGTGCTTTAACAACGGCTGCAATTGGTGCCAGATGACCGGTTTTATTCCGGGTACTTGCATCGCTTCTGTCAGGCTGTGAGTCGCCAACGCTTTAATATCCGCCCGCACGCTAAACAGAATACCGCTTAGTTCTGCCAATTCCTCTTCACGCTCCAATACCATCCGGGCCGCACTTTCGCCCATCAGCAGAACGACATCTACGCCACCATCTGCCAGTAAGCGATCCAGTTTATGCTGCACGGTTTGCAGTGCTTCATCATATCCCTGAGGTAAGGTAGGACTGGCAAACATCGGCCAGGGCAATAGAAATGGCGATCCCTGCAGCGCCTGCTCGGCACTACACACGCTACGCACAATCGCCCCAGCCAAGGCCTGATGAGAAGGAGAGAAGTCGTTCTGTGACTGTGGCGGCAAACTATCCACCAGTAGCACACGACCGAATCGGGCCAGCGCCAACTTAAAGCGGGGCTGTGGACGTTTTGGAGTTTGCGTTGCCGCCTCAATAGCGACCGCATCATCATTCTCAGGCGGGGATACTTCTTCAGGTTGCGTCGGCTTAAGCGGTGCTTTTTTCTCACGCCAAAGCGCTTCTTTGACTTCAGGTTTAGGGCCTGAAGCAAAACTGCGCGTCAGGCTGGCACGCGCAGCAGCAGGATCTGCTGAAACAGAAGGTTTCGTTGCTGTATCAGCATTCGCGGTATTCGTATCCGCAAAGGGGATGTCAGGTGCAGGATAACTAAAATCCCACACCCAATCAGGTGTTGGCGCGGCACCGGGCAACTCTGCACGCGGTAGCCAGCTGGAGATACCGAGCGCTTCCAGATATTGGTGACGCTGCTGTTCTTCAATCACGACTACCGCTCCTGCCATTCATAGCCTGTGGCAAGAGATAGCCTCTTACCGTTTAAAGACGTTATACCTGTGGGTGTGCTTTCTGGATGTTGGCATCCAGCATATTCAGAGCATGCACGTACGCCTTTGCCGATGCGATAATAACATCAAGGTCGGCGCCCAGACCGTTTACGATACGGCCACCGTTCTCAAGGCGTACTGTAACTTCACCCTGCGAGTCGGTGCCTTCGGTTACGGCATTGACAGAATAGATCTGCAGACTGGCCCCCGAGTTAGCGATCGCTTCAATCGCTTTAAAGGCTGCATCCACCGGACCACTGCCCGCTGCTTCAGCACTTTGCTCTTCGTCGTCAATTATCATGACAACTTTTGCCACCGGAGTTTCACCGGTTTGCGAAGTCACGGAGATGCTGCTCAGCTTAAACTTCTCGCTGCTGGCCGTCGCCCGTGTATCACTGACCAAGGCCACCAGATCTTCATCGAAGATCTCATGTTTTTTGTCCGCCAGCTCTTTGAAGCGTGCAAATGCGTCGTTCAGCTCTTTATCGGAGGACAGTGTGGTGCCCAGCTCTTCCAAACGGCTACGGAATGCTGCACGGCCCGAGTGTTTACCCATGACCATACGGTTGGTTTTCCAACCCACATCCTGCGCCGTCATAATTTCGTAGGTTTCACGGTGTTTCAGGACACCGTCCTGATGGATACCGGATTCATGCGCAAAAGCGTTCGCACCGACGATGGCTTTGTTCGGCTGTACCGGGAACCCGGTGACGCTGGATACCAGACGGGAGGCAGGCACGATCTGTGTCGTATCCAGACCTGTCGTCACGCCCAGACGGTCATGACGGGTACGGATCGCCATCACAATCTCTTCCAGCGACGCGTTACCCGCACGCTCACCCAGTCCGTTAATCGTACACTCAACCTGACGTGCACCGGCCTGAACCGCTGCCAGGGAGTTTGTCACTGCCAGACCTAAGTCATTGTGGCAGTGAACAGAGAAGATCGCCTGATCCGCATTCGGAATCCGCTGGATCAACTGACCAATCGTGTGCCCAAACTCTTCCGGTACCGCGTAACCCACGGTATCGGGAATGTTAATCGTCCGTGCACCCGCTTTAATCACCTCTTCGATGATGCGGCACATAAAGTCCAGCTCAGAACGGCTGGCATCTTCCAGCGAGAATTCGACGTCATCAATCAGGTTACGTGCCCGCTTCACTGCGTGAACCGCCTGTTCAACCACCTGATCCGGGTTCATCTGAAGTTTGTACTTCATATGGATCGGCGATGTGGCGATAAAGGTGTGAATACGGCCTGAGTTAGCATTTTTCAGCGCTTCACCGGCACGATCAATGTCCGCATCCAGCGCGCGGGACAGAGAGCATACCGTGCTGTCTTTTACGGTATTCGCAATAGACTGTACAGATTCGAAGTCACCCGGGCTGGCAATCGCAAAACCGGCCTCGATCACATCCACACGCATCTTCTCAAGCTGTTTGGCTACCCGCAGCTTTTCATCTTTAGTCATGGACGCGCCAGGGCTCTGTTCGCCATCACGCAACGTGGTATCAAAAATAATGACGCGATTGTTGTCACTCATCGGAGATGCTCCAAATCTGATTTGCGTCCCGTTTAGAATTAAGCGTGACGCGGAATATGTTAAAAACTAAAAAACGGAGAAAGACGGAGTTATATGGAAAGTATACTGCCTTACGGCAGTCGTAGCAGGGCCGATAGAGGAGACAGGTAGAGAGGAGTCGCGGCGGCGCAATGCGCACCGGATGAACTGCTTGTCTGGCTGGACCCTGAATTTTGCATGGCCGTTCTATGCGGTTTTTTGGTTTATATTATGACCACGTACTATAACGTGCCGTTAGCCATTTGCAAGCCTGTATGGCTACAATGGCAGGGCGTAAAAAACCATGTCTCGAACGTTCAACAGCACAGGAACTACAGCCGATGGTAACCGAATTTGACCGTCCAATTGACCGCAGCAATACATCCAGTCTGAAGTGGGAAAAGTACAACGATACTGACGTGCTGCCGATGTGGGTCGCTGATACAGATTTCATGTCACCACCCGCCATCGCCGAAGCACTCCATGAGCGTATCGATCATGGCGTATTTGGTTACACCAATACACCCGATGAGCTGGATACCTTAGTCATCGAACGTATGCAAAATCTCTACGGCTGGACGATCGAGAAAGATTGGCTGGTGTGGTTGCCTGGTTTGGTGTGCGGTCTCAACCTGGCATGCCGCGCAGTAGGTGAAACCGATGATCAGGTATTCTCACCAAAACCGGTATACCCGCCTTTCATGTCGTCTCCGCGACTGTCCCAGCGCCAGCTGGTATCAGTGCCCCTGATCGAGAACAACAATCGTTGGACGCTCGATCTGACAGCACTCGAAGCCGCGATCACCCCCGAGTCTAAACTGCTGCTGTTCTGCAACCCTCATAACCCGGGTGGTGCTGTATACCGACGTGAAGAGCTGGAAGCGCTGGCAGATATCGCAATCAAACACGATCTGGTTGTTTGCTCAGACGAGATCCACTGTGATCTGATTCTGGAAGCAGGCCTCAAGCATATTCCGCTGGGTTCACTGAATGACGATATCGCAGCGCGCAGCATTACCCTGATGGCACCGAGTAAAACTTACAACATTGCCGGTCTCGCCTGCTCCTTTGCCATTATCCCTGATCGTCAGTTACGCCAGCAGTTCCTCCGACAGATGAAAGGGATCGTGCCAGACGTCAATCTGCTGGGGTTCACAGCCGCAATTGCTGCCTACAAAGATGGCGATGCGTGGAATGCACAACAGCTCGATTACCTGCGCCGTAACCGGGATTACCTGGTGCGCGAGATCAACAAGATTCCCGGCTTAAAGTTGGCGCCGATAGAAGCCACCTATCTGGCCTGGATCGATGTGTCGGGTGCAAAACTTGAGAACCCCGCTCACTTCTTTGAACAGGCAGGTGTTGGCCTGTCACCGGGCAGAGATTTCGGCGATGATCGTTTTATGCGACTCAACTTTGGCTGTCGCCGGGAACTGCTCGAAGAAGCGGTCAATCGTATTCGGCGCGCTATTTTGGGCGAACTTCCTGCGTAATACCTATTCCTTCCCAAAATATAAACAGGGATAAAAAAGGCCAGCAATTTGCTGGCCTTAATCCATAACCGTATTTTCAAATCAGCATTCAGGCACGCTCAATAGGAAAGGCGATCACATCCTGAATCGACGCGACACCCAGTGCCAGCATAATAAGCCGATCCACACCCAGCGCGACCCCGGCACAATCCGGTATACCTGCACGTAATGCGTTCACCAGCCTCATCTCCAGAGGCCGCTGCGGCAATCCCAGTTCCGAACGAATCTTTTGATCGCTCAACAGACGACGCTTCTGCTCTTCTGCGTCCGTCAACTCGTGGTAGCCATTAGCTAACTCGATGCCTTTCACAAACAGTTCAAATCGCGCGGCAACCGGACGTCCTTCAGGATCAACACGTACTTGAGCCAACGCAGCCTGTGATGCGGGATAATCATAGACAAACACCGCATTCCGCTTAGCCATTTCTGGCTCGATCACGTGGGACATCAGCAGATTTAACCACGTATCCCGATCATCATCGTTTAGATCAATATCAATATACTGTCGGGTTTTGGCCACCAGCTGATCCAACGCTACAGAGTGTGGATCGAATCCCAGATATTGCTGAAAGATCTGTGCATAACTCTGACGTTCAACCGCTTCAAATCCCAATATCGGGCAGACTAAAGCCTCCACTTCATCCATCAGCACCTGATCGTTAAAGTCCGGTCGATACCACTCCAGCATGGTGAATTCAGGATTGTGGCGCCGACTGCCAGACTCACCATTGCGGAAAGCCTTACCTAGCTGATAGATCGCACCGCTGCCCGCTGCAAGCAACCGTTTCATCGCATACTCTGGCGAAGTTTGCAGATACAGTGGATAACTTTCTGCTCCCACATAGTCGGCATAACGCGTTTCGATCGTATCGATAAAGGGATCGCTGACCGCACACTGGGACATCAGCGGCATATCCACTTCCATCACATCTCTGTCCGCAAAAAACGCGCGAATTTGCGCCACAATGGCCGCCCGCTGACGTAAGTTATCGATGCTAGCCGCAGGCTGCCAGTGATCGGGATTTATCGTCATCATCGTTCTCTATCTGGCTGAAACGCAAAACGGCAGCCTAAGCTGCCGTTTTCTTTCAGTGTCCAGCGGTTATGCGCGGGATACGTAATCACCGGTACGCGTATCAATCTTCAGTACATCACCCGTGTTGATAAACAGCGGGACACGTACCACAGCACCCGTGCTCAGCGTTGCAGGTTTAGAACCACCCTGCGCGGTATCACCTTTCAGGCCCGGATCTGTTTCAGTCACTTCCAGCTCAACGAAGTTGGACGGTGTAACAGAGATTGGGTTGTTGTTGAACAACGTGATCATGACGCTGTTCTGTTCTTTCAGCCACTTGTAAGAATCACCGACTGCCGTTGAATCAGCAGCAACCTGTTCGAAAGAAGCCGGATCCATGAAGTGCCACATTTCACCATCGCTGTAGAGGTACTCCATGTCTGTTTCCATAACGTCAGCGCCTTCTACGCTTTCGCCAGACTTGAAAGTACGTTCCCAAATACGACCAGACAGCAGGTTTTTCAATTTAACACGGGTGAACGCCTGTCCTTTACCCGGTTTTACGAACTCGACATCCACCATGTTACATGGATCACCGTCGATCATTACCTTCAGGCCGTTTTTGAACTGGTTAGTAGAGTAATTTGCCATGACTGTCTCAATATCTGTTAAAGCTGAATAGCGGCGCTATTTCGGGACATTCTGCTGCAATTGCAAGTTACGACAGTGGGTTCCGGCGCCAGAATTGACAGTTATTCTACTTGAAAGGAGAATGCGAGCAACTTTCACTGCACCCTGCGGCCTGTTTTCCCCATCATGAATCTTCCGGTGACCTCCCTCGACAGTTGGCAACAGCTGCTCAGCCATACCATTGATGACCCTGCCGAGCTGATCCGGCTACTGGATCTGCCCGAGACTCTTGTGGCTCCGGCCCGTGAAGCAGCAAAAGGCTTTCCTTTACGTGTGCCGATGCCCTATCTGCGTAGAATCGAGAAAGGCAATCCAGATGATCCATTGCTGAAACAGGTACTACCGCTTGTCACTGAAACGCGAAAGGTCACCGGATTTGTCGCGGATCCTTTATCGGAAGCTCAGTACAATCCCCATCAGGGAATCGTGCATAAATATAAAGGCCGTGTGCTGCTGATTATGACCGGTGCGTGTGCGATCAACTGTCGTTACTGTTTCCGTCGTCATTTCCCGTACGATGAGAACCGTTTGGGACCCGAGCAGTGGCAGACCATGCTCAACTACCTTCGGACTGACAGCAGCATTGAAGAGGTTATCCTCTCCGGGGGCGACCCTTTAGCTGTTTCCGATAACCGCTTACAGCGGTTGGTGAATGATCTAAGTACAATTCGCCATCTCAAGCGGTTACGCATCCATAGCCGACTACCCGTTGTCATTCCTGAACGCGTCACGCCTGAGTTGCTCAAGATCCTGAATGAGAGTCGCCTGCAGACAACCCTCGTGTTACACGTTAACCACGGAAACGAGATCGACGAAACTGTTGGCCACGCATTAAATGCGTTGCGTGATGCACGTATCACGCTGCTCAATCAGGCGGTACTGCTGCGCGGCATTAACGACTCAGTCCCCGCACTAAAACACCTGAACGAATCATTGTTTGGCTGGGGTGTTCTGCCCTATTACCTCTTTGTACTTGATCCGGTAGACGGTGCAGCACACTTTGATATTCCTGATGCAGAGGCCCAAAAGCTGGTCACCCAGCTACAGGCTCAGTTGCCCGGTTATCTGGTACCGAAGCTCGCACGGGAGATCCCTGATCGTCCGTCTAAAACCGTACTACCAACTGTCACCAGTTAATGGAAGAATAAGACTTCAGGTTCAGTAACGGATATCCCTTGAAGATGACACGGATTATTGCAGCAACGCTTGTCTGGTTCAGCCATATCGCTTTTGTCAGCGCGAACAGCCAGCTTCCCTATATCTCCCATATTTCAGCGGTCGCGCCCGATGTACTCAGCATCGAAATTCAGGCGGGCAAGCGCATTCCCGCGCTTCAGCGGTATTACGACAAAGGGATTATCGATTGGGTGGATGACAGCCGTGATCGCCATCGCTGGGTACGCCAGGGCAAAGAGGTCATCGGCAGCGTTGTAGGACCGAAACAGGACGTTCTTTATCCGTTTGATGAGTTTCAGGGCGCACCGTTAAACACCCGATGGGCAGACTCGGCCTCTAGCTATCTGATCCGCTCCGGCAACGATTCAGCCTATGGTGCGGGTAAAAAACCCACCGCGGTTTATCGTAAAAGCCGGCCCAGCGATATGGCACGCACAGGGTTCTGGGCATTTGACTGGCCAGTGACCCATTACCTGTATCTGAAACTACCCGCACCGCTCAAAGAGGGTGCGCAATACGAAGTCGAATTTAATAACAGCGCGATTAGTCGCCAAACGTACCTACACAACACGCGCAATGTACGTAGCGAAGCCGTGCATGTATCTCAGATTGGTTTCCGTCCGGACGACAACCGTAAAGTCGCCTTTCTATCGTTGTGGCGGGGTAACGGAGATGGCCAGCCCTATGCCGACCGTCTGCCATTTGCGGTGATCAATAATCAGACCCAGCAGATTGTCTACCGCGGGAAAACCGAACTCTCCAAATCCCGTTTTGACGCTGAAGATGCGTATAAACAGAACTACACCAGCGCCGATGTTTACATGATGCAATTTAGTGCGCTAAAAACAGCAGGCGAATATCGGGTTTGTGTGAAAAGCGTGGGCTGTTCATACAGTTTTCCAATCAACAAGAACGCCTGGGGTGATGCGTTTACGACATCCGTACGCGGTTTATTCCACCAGCGCAGCGGTATCGAGCTAGGCCCGCCGTATACCCAGTATCGCCGACCACGCAATATGCATCCCGCTGATGGCGTCGTGGTTTACCACTCTCGCACACCTCTGATGGATACGATGAACGGTATCAATGCACGGGGCACCGCACGGGATAATTTTTCCGATCTGATCAATGGAAAAACAGCCCTGGTGGTAGAGGATGCCTGGGGCGGTTACGCGGATGCCGGGGACTGGGACCGTCGTATCCAGCATCTGGACAGTACCCGCTTAATGCTGGAACTGATCGAGATGAATCCGCAGTACTTTGCCGGACTTAATCTCAACCTCCCGGAATCAAGCAACAATTTGCCGGACCTGTTGGATGAGGCGCTCTGGGGCCTGGAATTTTTCCGCCGTTTGCAAACCCCGGAAGGCGGTATTCGCGGGGGTATCGAATCGATGGATCACCCAAGGCACGGTGAGGGCAGCTGGCAGGAATCGCAGACACTGCTGGCGTATGCACCTGGCTTTTGGTCAAGCCATATCTATGCCGGTGTCGCGGCACGTGCAGCGCGCGTTCTGAAACCGTTTGCGCCTGAATTGGCCGCAACCTATAAAGCCTCAGCACTTAAGGCGATGAACTGGGCCGAAGACGCTTATTCGCGTAGAGCCTACCGTCATCTCCCTCATCAGGCGAAAGACGCACGCAATCTTGCAGCAGCAGAATTGTATCGTCTTACCGGCAATGAAACCTGGCACCGTTTGTTCGTACAAACTTCAGTTTTCAACAAAGCGTCACCGCTAAAGAAATGGAAGCATCACGACCAGACTGATGCGGCGTTCGTGTACCTAAACACCCGTAAGACCGATTCTTTAATCAAGCGCAACGCTGAAATGGCTCTCTTGCGGGAAGCTGATCAGAGCATTCGTACCGGCGATCAAACCGCATTCAAATGGACTAAACGTAACCCCTGGGCGTGGCTAGGATGGGGTAACCTGACCGCACCCGAGGCCTCATCGCTGATCCGGGCGCACTACCTCACCGGCAAGCAGAAATATCTTGATGCGGTGTTACTGGCGACACAATACGGGGCAGGTGCTAATCCGCTGAATATGGCCTTCACCACGGGCATCGGACAGAACTCGCCCAAGCACCCATTGGTCCAGGATCAGCGCGTATCAGCGCAGCAGCCTCCAGAAGGGATTACCGTCAACGGACCACTGGAGACAAAACGTCAGCTTGAACATTGGCTCGCAAAGCAATTTGATAAAGTGATCTACCCCAATCACGCATCATGGCCTACCGCAGAAGCCTATTTCGATATATATGATTTTGCGCCCTTGAACGAGTTCACCGTACAGTCCACGATTGGCCCCAACGCCTATGTTTGGGGATATCTGGCAGCACGTAAATAATCGAAGTCCGGCGCCCGGCGAGTTAATGTCGGGCAGTCACATTTATTGAGTAGTTAATATGACAGCCACCCACAGCCACAATCGGACTTTGCTTTTCGCCTTAGGTGTACATTGCCTGTTATGGTTTTTGTTGCCCAGCTTGTTGCAGCCCAATGCCAACCTGGACGTCGTCGAGGGGCTGACTTGGGGACAAGAATGGCAACTGGGTTACGATAAACACCCCCTGCTGGCACCGTGGCTTACCTACGCAATCACGCTGCTGTCACCCGCCAGCAACTGGCCGATATTTCTACTCAGCCAGATCGCTGTGATCACCGCATTCTGGGCGCAATATGCCGTAGGCCGAACCTTTCTCGGTAAACAACCGGCACTCGTTGCAGTACTCCTGCTAACACTGGTTCCGTATTACAACTATCTCACACCGGAATTTAATCCGAATATTCTACAGCTGGCGATCTGGGCACTGACCGTATTGTTCGGATTTCGCGCCATCAATCACAACCGACTTTGGGATTGGGCGCTGCTCGGGGTCTGCAGCGGCCTGGCCATGCTGACCAAGTATTACTCTATCGTGCTGCTTCTAAGCATTGCCTGCTATTTCCTGACACCCGCCGGGCGCATTTTCTGGCGTCAAAAAGGTATTTATATAGCGTTAATCGCCGCTGTATTGGTATGGCTACCCAACCTGATCTGGCTGATTGACCATGATTTCAGTACGATTCGTTACGGCGCGGCACGTGGCAGCGGCAACGAAAAAACACTGGCAGACCATCTGATCAATCCGTTGCGATTTGGACTGTCTCAGCTGGCTGCATTGATTATATTGCTCCCGACCTTCTTCCTGTTGATCCGCACGGGCAGCAAGCAATCCCCACCCGCAGAGACCCATCTCGCCGCCAACCGCACCTTCCTGACGCTAATCACATTTGGTCCGCTGATCATCACATTACTGATCTCTCTGGCCACGGGCATGCGCCTGCGCTCCATGTGGGGTACTCCCTTGTTCACCTTCCTGCCACTTTGGCTAATGATCTTTTCAGGCACTCTGCTGACCGAAGTCAGGATGAAAAAACTGATCCGTGTCTGGGTCGTTACCAGCCTGTTTTTCGCCAGTGTCTTTATCACCGAGATGTTGATTTCCCCGCAGTTTGGCAAGCTTAAAAAGCGCGCCCACTTTCCGGGCGAGGCCATAGCGACACAGCTGACCGCCGAGTGGCAGCAGCGCTACCCTCAGCCGCTGAAATATGCTGTAGCCTCAATCTGGCTGGGCGGGAATCTGGCGTATTATTCGGAACAACACCCCTCCATTCTTTATGATGCCGACGTCAGCCGCAGTCCGTGGATTGACGAAGACGCCTTAGCACGTGAGGGTGGGTTGATTGTATGGAATGAGAGTATGGATGGTGAGATGGCGCAGTATGAAACGCTACTCAAACGTTATCCAAACGCTGAAGTGCAGCACCCCCTTCAGTACCGCTGGCATATGAATAACACGAAGGAACCTGTACAGATCGGCTGGGCGATCATTCCACCTGCCCGCTCAATGATCACGGATAGCGAATAAGGTCAGAAGATCCAGAGGCGGCTGATCACGTACGTTGCAGGTGGTACAGAAAACACCACGCATATAAAACCGATCAGGTAGTGATACCCGAGTTGGACAACCACCAGCTCCATGATCATCACATTCGCGATAAATCCGATAATAGCGGTCAGCAGAAACTTGCTGGCCGCCTCCTTATGACCGGCATCGGATGCAAACGTCCAATGGTGGTGCCCCAGATAGCTCACCAAAAATGCCACGACAAACGCGCTGATATTGGCCAGCTGCACCGGCAACGCTAACCACTCAATCAACATCGATAGAATAGCGGCATGAACCAGGGTTGCGGCGATACCGACCAAACCGAATCGGGCGATCTCAAAACGAAATAGCATTAGCGTCTCGATCCCTGCTCATCTTCCGGATCAACGATATAGTGGGGGCGTTTTTTGACTTCCAGATAGATACGCCCCACGTACTCACCGATGACACCCAGCGACAACAACTGCACGCCACCCAGAAAGAGCACGATCACCATAATCGAGGCATAACCCGGAACATCAATACCTAAAATAAGCGTCTTGAAGATGATCACTAAGCCATACAGGAATGCGATCCCCGCCACGCCCATCCCGATATAACTCCATATTTTCAGCGGTACAGTGGAAAAGGCTGTTATACCGTCCAACGCTAAACGCCAGAGATTGCGAAAATTCAGGCTCTCCTTACCGTCATGACGGGGGGGCCGTTCATACTCTACGGCGGTGCAGCGAAAGCCGACCCATGAGAACAAGCCTTTCATGAAGCGGGCGCTTTCACCCAGCTTCTTAACTTCATCCAGGACCTTTTTATCCATCAGGCGAAAATCACCGGTATTATCCGGAATTGGACGATCTGCAATGGAGTTAAACAGCCGGTAATACCACACAGCCGTCATGCGTTTTGCCAGAGTATCGGTATTCCGTACCGTACGCCGGGCATACACAACGTCATACCCTTCCCGCCATTTTTCGATCATCTGCGGGATCAGTTCAGGAGGATCCTGTAAATCACTGTCCATCGGGATAATCACATCACCTGTTGCGTGGTCTAGTCCGGCGGTCAACGCGTTTTCTTTACCAAAGTTTCGCGACAAATTGACAACACGTATAATAGGTTCCTTTTCCCGCCACCGGCGCAGCTGTGCAAGGGTCGTATCAGAACTGCCGTCATTGACACATACAACTTCAATGGAATCACTCTCAGCTCTTATGATCGGCAATACTCGATTAAAGAACTCATCAACGTTTTCTTCTTCATTGTGAAACGGCGCAACAATGGATATTTTCATCGGTGATTCCTGACAGCCCTTGTCTTTACACTCATCCCAGATCGCGATTTCTGGAGGAGTGCTTTAGAGGCACTCATTTAACCGCAATTCCCATAGGGGATAAAGAAAAAGGCTTTTAATTCCGTGCAGATCATCGCCTCTTGTGCGCCCTACCGGTTCTGCTCATATTCAGCTACAGTAAAACAGCGTAATACCCAACAGAATCAACACTAAAACCCAATAGAAAGGCCGCCGTCAGCCCATTGAATTACCTTGCCCATCTCTATTTTGCACAGGCTAATATTCCTTCCCGCGTTGGCAACCTGCTAGGCGACTTCGCCCGCGGACTCGATACCGAAGTCTTAACCGATGAGATCCACAGAGGCTTACGGAATCACCGTGCAATAGATCATTACACTGACAGTCATTCTGATGTACGCCTGCTGAAGGCACTTTTTTCCCCTCAGCGCCGGCGCTTTTCCGGGATCGTACTGGATGTGGTGTTTGATCACTTTCTGATCCGGCACTGGCACAAATTTAGTGATCAATCTCTCGATCACTTTCTGGAGTCCGCCTACAGTGACCTGGAACAGGGTTACCCACTCATGCCCGCCCATATGCAACGTGTTGTAAAACGTATGATCGAGAGTGACTGGATTCGCAGCTATCGCAACCTTGAACAGGTTGGGTTTGCCCTTGACCGCATTGCCGAACGCATCCGTTTTCAGAACCGCTTTGGTGGGGCTATTGTAGAAGTTGAACGACACTATAGTGCACTGGACGGTGGATTTCTGACATTTTTCCCCGACCTGATTGAATTCACATCCGAGAACAACCCGGAAACACAACGCGATCTATAAGATATTGCACAATTAAGCACTTTTCCTACACGTTGAAAGACGTTCACTGGATATAAACGCAATCCCCCTGTAGACTGCGGCCACTTTTTCAGTATTCGAGGGGCTCATCAGGATGCATTTACCCGTTAAGGCAACGATTGCCACCCTGGCCGTACTGTTGCTGATCACACTGTCTCTTACCCGGTTGGCACCTGTGACCGATGACGCCAAGCAGCAATCCTCAACTGATCAGAAGATCGGCTCGCAGCCTGCGCTGACAATTACCTACAAACCGATCCACAGCCCGGATGATATCGAAGCACTGACACCTCCCCTGATCAAACCTGTGGCTTACACGCGTGTCAGCACACTGGCAGCGCTGGAAGTCAGCACTAAAAAGCAGAAATTCTTCGATATGATTCTGCCCGCCGTTTTGATCAGCAAACAACGCTTGCTGGCCAAACGTATCAAGCTGGCCGAAATCAACGCCATGCCAACACCGGATGAAAAGGCACAGGCTTGGCTACAGAAACAGTTCAAGCTATATAAGGCCAAAGATACAACCCAGCTGAAAAGCAAACTGGCAGACCATCCAACCAGTATTATTCTGGCGCAGGCAGCACTGGAAACCGGCTGGGGAACGTCCCGTTTCTTCCTCGAAGGGAACAACATATTTGGGGTCTGGTCGTTTAACGCTAAAGAGCCCCGTATGCGAGCCAGCCAAACCCGCGAAGGGAAACCGATCTACGTTAAACGTTACAGCTCGCTGATCGAAGCCGTCGATGACTACTTTGTGACGATTGCCCGCGGCGGACCTTACCGGGAATTTCGCAAAGCCCGCGCACAAACACGGGATGCCCTGGAACTGATCAAGTATCTGAATTATTACAGTGAGATCGGCGACGAATACGTACAGCGCCTGCGCTCAATTATCACGCGTAACAAGATGCTACGTTTCGACAGCTATCAGCTACAAACCGCAGATGCTATATGATCAGCTTTAACAGCTGATTATCCGCGCAGGCTAAAAAGGCCTGCGCCAACGAATACTTCCGTTGCGCTACGACTTCGGAGGTACCGGCATCGGAAATGTCGTCACAGTACCTTTTGCATCTGACACTTTAGCCACCCCTTCGCTGGTCACTTCATCAATTCGCACCACCGACTGCATGGGAATGTATGACGATTTCACATCCGCAAACTGCTGTTTGAGCTTCTCCTCTCCGGGATCCACCAGCAATTCAGAACGACTGCCAAACACAAATTCCTCTATCTGCAAAAAACCCCACAACTCACTCTGATAGACATGTTTTGCGTACAGCTCGTACACCTGATCCTGATTAATAAAAATCACCCGGTAGATACGGTCATCACTTGCCATTGATCTTCTCTTTTGCGTTAACCAAATTAATCACTCATCAGACCTTATAGATGGGGTTATAAAGAGCCATTTACAAGCTTAACCCACACGTTCATTCTGGTTGTTTTTTAATCAAACAGGCGCTAGGCAGTTCCGAGCCCATCCAGTATAATGCGCGGTCCTCAATACGCCGGCTGCCCTTCAATGGCATGTCGATGAATAATCTCGAACGAAACACAGGTGAGTAATGGCGAAGAAGCTGTTTATCAAAACCCATGGTTGCCAGATGAATGAGTACGATTCTGCCCGAATGGCAGATCTGCTTGGTGAGAGCCATGCCCTTGAACTGACAGATAATCAGGACGAAGCCGATGTCCTGCTTCTGAACACCTGTTCGATTCGAGAAAAGGCGCAGGAAAAAGTATTCCATCAGCTCGGTCGCTGGCGCAAGATGAAAGCGGCCAACCCCGAGCTAAAAATAGGCGTCGGCGGTTGTGTGGCCAGTCAGGAAGGGGATGCCATCCTCAAACGTGCGCCCTATGTCGATATGATTTTTGGGCCGCAGACCCTGCACCGTCTGCCTGAAATGATCGACGTCACCGATGCTGGCGGCGTTGGCATTGTTGACGTGTCTTTCCCGGAGATCGAAAAGTTCGATCACCTGCCCGCGCCCAAAGTTGACGGCGCTGAAGCCTTTGTTTCCGTTATGGAAGGCTGCTCCAAATATTGTACGTTTTGCGTGGTACCTTACACCCGGGGTGAAGAGGTCAGCCGTCCACTGGACGATGTGATTACCGAGTGTGTAGAACTGGCAGAACAAGGGGTCCGTGAGATTAACCTGCTTGGCCAGAACGTCAATGCTTACCGTGGTGATACCCATGACGGCGATATCGCTGATCTGGCTGAACTGATCCGTTGCGTCGCCGCGATTGATGGCATAGATCGCATCCGTTTTACCACCTCTCACCCGGTCGAGTTTACGGATAGCCTGATTGAAGCCTACGGCGATGTCCCTGAGCTGGTGAACTTCCTGCATCTGCCGGTACAAAGCGGCTCCGATGGCATCCTGATGGCGATGAAACGAGGCCATACCGCGCTGGAGTACAAATCCAAGATCCGTAAGCTGCGCAAGGTTCGCCCGGATATCTGCATCTCATCTGATTTCATCATCGGTTTCCCGAACGAAAGCGATGCAGATTTCGAAGCCACGATGAACCTGATCTCTGACATCGGTTTCGACAACTCTTACAGCTTTATCTACAGTCGCCGCCCGGGAACACCCGCTTCTGACCTGCCGGATAATATCGACGAAGAAACCAAAAAACAGCGTTTGAAGATCCTGCAGGATCGAATCACTCAGCAGGCGATGGCCATCAGCCGTCGTATGGTCGGCAACACCGAACGCATTCTGGTCAACGGTTATTCCAAGAAAGATCCGGGCATGTTGTCCGGTCGTACAGAGAACAACCGGGTGGTCAACTTCCGTTGCGATAATCCGGATCTGATCGGGCATTTCGCCGATGTACTGATCGATCAGGCCTATGCCAACTCCCTGCTAGGGGAACTGGTTGGCTCAGAACTTGATCAAATACAGTAACCGTCACTGTATTCAGGAGATAATTTGAACACAGCACCTTCAATCAAGCTGGCACTGGAACCTGATAATCCAGAGTTTCTGGCCAATCTGTGCGGTCAGCTTGATGAACACCTCAAGATGATCGAGAAACGTCTCGATATCGAAATCCGCAATCGCGGCAACAATTTTCAGCTGGTAGGCGATATGGACGTGATCCGTATCGTCTCTGAAATGCTCGAAGATCTCTATGACGAAGCCAAACAAGGCACTTTGCTGACCCCGGATCAGGTACACCTGTATCTGCAACAATCCGGCGTCGAACAAAAACAGCAGGAATTGGCAGCTGAAGATAAAGAGGTCAGCATCCGGACCAAAAAGGCGCTGATCCGTCCTCGTGGTCCGAATCAGCAGCTCTATGTTCGCTCTATCCAGCTGCATGACATCAACTTCGGTATTGGCCCGGCAGGTACCGGTAAAACCTACCTCGCCGTTGCTTGTGCGGTTGAAGCACTGGAACGGGAAGAGGTAGAACGCATTCTGCTGGTTCGACCGGCGGTAGAAGCCGGCGAGAAGCTGGGCTTTTTACCCGGCGATCTGACCCAGAAAGTTGACCCTTATCTGCGCCCGCTTTACGACGCACTGTACGAAATGATCGGTTTTGAGAAGGTCAGCAAGCTGATCGAAAAAAACGTGATCGAAGTCGCACCGCTGGCGTATATGCGCGGCCGGACCCTGAACAACTCGTTTGTGATCCTCGACGAGAGCCAGAACACGACCCGTGAACAGATGAAAATGTTTCTGACACGTATCGGTTTTGGTTCTACCGCCGTCATCACCGGCGACATTACCCAGGTCGACCTGCCCAAAGGCACTCTGTCAGGTCTGGTACATGCCATGAAAGTACTGGACGGTGTCAAAGACATTGGCTTCACCCAGTTCTCTGCTAAAGATGTTGTTCGTCACCCGCTGGTACAGCACATTGTTCGGGCCTACGACCGTTTCGAAAAGGTCGAACAAGCGCAGGATCAGGCACGCCGTCAATCGCGAGACCACAGGGATAACAGCTAGTGAACTATTACGTTGAATTGCAGCAGGAAGTTGAAGCCAGCGACCTGCCCAACGAAACACAATTTAACGATTGGGTTTCTGCCGCACTGACCACTCGAAAAGACGAAGCAGAACTCTGTATTCGTCTGGTCGAAGCCGATGAAAGTCAGGCCCTGAATAATCAGTATCGCGGCAAGGACAAATCGACTAATGTTCTATCCTTTCCCTTTGAAGTGCCGGAAGATATCCCGTTAAACTTACTGGGTGATCTGGTGATCTGTGCAGAGGTCGTCCGAGAGGAAGCACTGCAGCAGAAAAAACCACTGCATGACCACTGGGCACACATGGTTGTACACGGCACCTTGCATCTACTGGGCTACGATCATATAAATGACGAAGACGCCGAGGTGATGGAGCAGCTTGAGCGCGAAATTCTCGCCAGCTTAGGTATCCCTGATCCTTACAAGGAACTCTGACAGAGACACATTATGAGCGAAGACCGAACGGGACAATCTCGTAGCTGGCTGGGCAAACTTGCTCAGGCATTCAGCGATGAACCCAAAACACGAGATGATTTGTTGACCGATCTGCGCGACGCCGCGGAAGAAAACCTGCTGGATCTGGAAGCATTGGGCATCATAGAAGGTGCCATGAACGTTTCTGACAAGCAGGTCCGCGATGTGATGATACCTCGCTCCCAAATGGTGGTAGTAGAAGCGGAACAAACCCCTAAAGAGTTTCTTCCGATTGTCATTTCCAGTGCCCACTCCCGCTTCCCGGTGATCGGCGATACGCCTGATGAAGTACTGGGCATCCTGCTGGCGAAGGACTTGTTGCCCCTCATTCTGGAAGGCAACCTCGACCAGTTTGATATCCATAGCAAGCTGCGTGAACTCACAGTTATTCCCGAATCCAAACGCCTGAACATCCTGCTACAGGAGTTTCGCACCACCCGTAATCACATGGCCGTGGTAGTCGACGAATACGGCGGCGTCTCCGGATTGATCACCATCGAAGATGTTCTTGAACAGATTGTCGGTGAGATCGAGGACGAACATGATATTGAAGAGGACGACGGCAATATCAAACCGTTTGCTGACAACGGTTATATCGTCAAAGCCCTCACACCGGTGGAAGACTTCAACGAGTTCTTTGACGTCGGCTTGTGTGAAGACGACTTCGATACCATGGGTGGACTGGTGACCCAGCGTTTTGGACACCTGCCGCAAAAAGATGAACAGGTCGATTTTGACGGCTTCAGCTTTAAGGTTTTATCGGCTGACAACCGTCGCATCCGCCTGTTACAAGTCAC
>NZ_JBFGYC010000003.1:0-35317 GCF_041587635.1 Pontibacterium sp.
AGACTTCAGGCTGCTGTCATCACTCACCGTTGCAATCAGCTGATAGGGTGCGGTTTTCAGAAACACCCGCAGCGACTCATCGTTATGTACCAGCGGATAATCCAGATAGTACGACGGGAAGACAAACGCATTGTCATGCTGAGAGAAACGCACCTCTGACTGAAACAGGCGGCGATAGTGCTCATGATCTTCCGGTTCTGGATAGGCAAAATAGACTGCCTTCAGATCTACCCGTGTACCGATCATCCAACACACAAAGTTATGCCACATCGATAGCGACGTGCGAATCCGTGCCGGATTTTCATCACGCAGCAGTTCGTTGATATCCATGCCGGACGCATCGGTGGTCGCAATAGACACTTTGGCGTAGCGCCCCTTACGCACCAGCAACGGTTTAACGTTAGAACCACGGCAGATTTCGTGAAACGCACTGGCCCGATAGATCGCCTTCTCCAGTGATTTCGCGTGAATGATGCTGTAACACATCATACGAAACGTGCCGTTGGGCACCTTGCCGCCACCCAACATACCGAAATATTCATCCTGCGCGATGTACATCATACGCTGATACAGCACACCCAGTTTTTCCGCAGAGAATTCACCGTTCCCATTGATGTCGGCCAGACTCAACCCTTCTTCCTGTAACAGCCCCTCAACATCGTATCCCTGTGATTCTGCCTGACTGATCAGATGTCTGACGTAGTTAGCCGGCACTGTTTTTTTATTTTTCATTACCACTCCGGAGCCCGAAAATACGGCTATTCTTAATCCGCCGATATGTGTACGAAGGTATTTATGGCTTGAATTCGACATCAACGCAAGTCTCATGCGAACCATTTTGTCATTAAATGTGGAGCCAAATGTTATTGTTAAGACAGCCACCCAACCGCCAGTATTGAACACTACCGATTTAAGGTAAATAGGAGCAAACGGAGGCAACAAGGGTAAACAAGCTTATTAAGCCCTTTTTTATCCGCGCATGCTCATTCACCCCATCAAAAAATAACAATCTAAGGTGAACGAAATGGCAATAGATTTGCGAAGCCCTCGCAAAGGCAGTTTCCCGCTAACGGCACCCCAGCGATACCTGTTACCGGTGCTTCTGGGAAGCTCCATCTTCAGTGCCTCTGTTTCAGCAGTTGAATTTCAGCTGGGTGAGATTGAGGGACGTTTTGACTCCCAGGTATCTGTAGGCGCCAGCTGGCGTGCCACAGACCGGGACCCCGGCCTGATCTCCCCTGCCAATGGCGGCAGCAGTACCAGCCTCAACTCCGGTAGCTATGATGACGGTGATCTCAACTTTGATAAGGGGGATGCGTTCACCCAGATTCTCAAAGGTGTTCATGATCTCGAACTGCGTTACGAAAACGTAGGGGCTTTTGTACGTGGTAAATATTGGTACGATTTTGAACTGAAAGACGGCGATCAGGACCACGGAAATACGCTCAATGGATACACCGCTAACAACAGCCTGAGCGATAAAGGCTTTAACGATTACGCGAAGTTCTCAGGTGCCGAACTGCTTGATGCATACCTGTTTGCAGAGCTGGAAGTGAATGAACAGCCGTTGGATATCCGACTCGGCCGTCAGGTTGTTAACTGGGGCGAGAGCACCTTTGTTCAGGGTGGTATCAACGTCATCAACCCTGTCGACGTGAATGCTTTCCGTCGTCCGGGAGCTGAAGTGAAAGAAGGCCTCTTGCCGGTGAATATGGCCTTTGCTTCTCTGGGATTAACGGACAACCTCAGCGTAGAAGGCTTTTACCAGCTTGAATGGGAACCCACCGCGGTTGACGGTTGTGGTACCTACTTCTCCACCAACGATTTTGCGGCTGAAGGTTGTAATGGCATCCGCGTTACCAGCCCGAATATCCCTGCAACTCAGGTACCGGACAGCACCTATTTCCAAGGCCCGCTGGTTGTAGAGCGTAACGCCAACGGTCGCCGTGAAGCCGATGATGATGGTCAGTATGGTTTCGCACTGCGTTACTTCGCTGAAGAGCTGAACAGCACCGAGTTCGGTCTGTACTTCTCCCAGTACCACAGCCGCTTACCCTTGATCAGCGGTGTGAATACCCCCGTCTCTCCAACCGGCCTGTTCACCCAGCTTGTCGGTGCGGGTGTGCCGTCCTCTATCGCCGCCGCACAAGCATCCGCTGCACCTTTCATGAGCGAGTACTTCATCAGTTACCCGGAAGAGACCAAAATGCTGGGCCTGAGTTTCTCCTCAAACCTGGGTGATATCGCCTGGTCCGGCGAAATCTCCCATAAACGTGATGTACCGGTGCAGATCAACGGTCCGTTGCTAGTAGGTGCCATCCTGACCCAGTTCAGCGGTGGTATCGGTAATGCAGGCGCTGATAATCTGATCTCCAGCTCAGGTCTGGGCGCAGAGATACAGGGCTACTCCCTGTTTGATGTAACCCAACTGCAGAACACTTTTATTCAATTCCATGATCGCGTGCTCGGAGCGAGCCGACTGGCATTGATCGGTGAAATCGCATGGACCCACGTACACTCACTCGACGAAGGCGCAAACGCTCTGAAATACGGTCGTGCCGGCGCCTTTGGTTATACCGCGGGTGATACCGAAGGCTTTGTTACTGAGAACTCCTGGGGTTACGTGCTGCGGGCTAACCTGAACTACCCTGACGCGTTCTCCGGCGTAAACCTGACGCCACAGGTCAGCTTCAAGCACGGTGTCGAGGGTTACGGTCCACAACCAGGCGCAGCGTTCAACGAAGGAGAGAAGTCAATCAGTCTGAGTCTAACGGCTGATTACCTGAATCAGTACAGCGTTCAGCTTGCCTATACTGATTTCTTCGGCGGCGATTTCAATGCGTTGGATGACCGTGACTTTATCTCTCTCAGTGCGTCCGTTTCGTTCTGATCAGCCCTATACTCAGGAGACTCTCACCATGCAATTTACACGTAAATCTCTGGCTCTGGGTATCGCGCTGCTAGCCGGCAGCTCCAGCCTTTTCGCCGCAGTATCACCGGAACAGGCCGCACAACTCGGCCAGACGCTCACGCCAATGGGTGCAGAACAATCTGGCAATGAAGCCGGTACAATCCCCAGCTGGGAAGGCGGTCTGAGCACCAGTGACAACCGCTATGCCGATCCGTTTGCCAGCGAAAAACCGATTGTTACCATCACGGCGGCCAACCTTGATCAACATAAGGCTTACCTGTCTCCGGGGCAGCAGGCCTTGTTCATGAAGTTTCCGGATACATACAAACTGAATGTATATCCCACTCATCGTACCGCGAAAGTGCCGGAAAACATTCAGGCCAAAACCAAGGAAAATGCCCTCAACGCCGCATTGGCAAATGACGGCAACAGCGTCTCTAACCTGTCGGAAGGTGTAGCGTTTCCGATTCCGGCTAACGGCCTGGAAGCGATCTGGAACCACATGACGCGCTATCGCGGTGGTTCACTGGAACGTACCTTTGTACAGGTGCCTGTGCAGGCGAATGGTAACTTCACGCCGGTGAAGATTAACGAAAAGATGTCCTGGCCCAACTATCTGGATGGTGAAAAGTCGAAGCAGGAAAACATCCTGTTCTACTTCGTTCAGCAGGTACAGGCACCTGCCCGTCTGACAGGCAATGTGCTGTTGGTTCACGAGACAGTCAATCAGGTCACACAACCTCGACAGGCGTGGACCTACAACGCCGGTCAGCGCCGCGTACGCCGTGCACCTCAGATCGCCTACGATGCGCCCGGCACCGCGACAGACGGCCAGCGCACCACGGACAATCTGGATATGTTTAACGGCGCACCTGACCGTTACGACTGGAAGCTCGTGGGCAAGCAGGAGATGTATATCCCCTATAACAGCTTCAAGCTGGCTGATCGTGAGCTGACCTATAAAAATATCCTGCAACGTGGCCACATGAATCCGGATCTGACCCGCTACGAGTTACACCGGGTCTGGAAAGTTGAAGCGACGCTGAAGGAAGGTGCCCGTCATATCTATGCTAAGCGAACCTTCTACATTGATGAGGATAGCTGGCAGATTGCCGTGGTTGATCACTACGACGGTCGCGGCGAACTCTGGCGTGTTGGGGAAGCTCATCAACTGCAGTACCGTGATGTCGACGTACCCTGGATCGCAGCGGAAGCACTGTATGACCTGCAATCCGGTCGTTATCTGGTGGGCAGCCTGACCAACGAAGAGGGCATCGGCTTTGATTTCAGCAAACGTTTTAAGTACAAAGACTTCACCCCACAGGCGATTCGCCGCTTGGGTAAACGTTAACGTTTAACACCCCGATAAAAAAGCAGAGCTTTCGCTCTGCTTTTTTGTTTCCGATAAGCACTTCTTTCAATCACTCTTCAGATATCAACCGAACACTCTGGGAGTTGCCATTAGAACTGGCCACACATTGAAACTCTGAGATCAGCTCCTCAATCGAAACGGGTCTGGAGAAGAAATAGCCCTGCAGTTTGTCACAATTAAGATCTTTTAAAATACTGCTGCTGATCTCGGTTTCGCAACCTTCAGCGACCGTTCGAAGCGCAAGACTTTTCGCCAGGTTGACGGTCGATTGGACAATCGTAAAGTGACGGAGATCCGTTTCCATATCGAAGATAAAGGAACGGTCGATTTTCAGCTCTGACACAGGAAGGCGACTCAAATAACTGAGCGAGGAATAACCGGTACCATAATCATCGATAGAAAACTCCACACCCTGTTTTACCAGCGCCTGCATCATCACGCCTGCATACTCTGGATCGCTCATCAGTGCATTCTCAGTAATCTCCATCACCAATGTAGGACGCACAGGAAAGCGTTGCATGATCGCTTCTACCGACGTCAGAAATCGTTCTTCCAGCAAGTTTAACGCGGAGATATTAATCGATAATGCGAGCGGTTTTGAAAGATGAGGCTTTAACTGTTCATAGTCAGTTAAAGCCTGCTCAAGCACCCAGCAACTCAGCGCATTAATATCTCCACTTAGCTCAAGCGACGGGATAAAGTCATCGGGCGATATAAACCCCTGCGTGGGATGATGCCAGCGTATCAGTGCTTCTAAGCCACTCACCTCGCCGGTATCACTATCAACCTGTGTTTGGTAGTGCAGGCAAAACTGCTTGCTCTCCAGCGCCTGTCTGGCATCCGTCATCAATGTCAGATTATTCAGGGAATGCTCATCCAGCTGAGGATCAAAGCGGGCGAACTCACTGCGGCTCTTTTTGCAGTGGTACATAGCAATATCTGCAAACTTCATCAGCTGTTGAGCATCAGCTGCCTGATCGGGAAAAGACACTAACCCAATACTGACAGACAACTGAATCTGTACCGCATGCAACAGAAAAGGCGCCTCAAACTTTTGCAAAATAGTATCAGCAATCGTTCGTGCTGGGGCTTCACTGTCAAACACACATGCAAACTCGTCCCCACCCAGACGCGCAAAGAAACAGTGCGGGCTTTGCAAACACTTTAAGCGCAGCCCAATCTCATACAGCACTTGATCTCCACTCTGATGCCCAAGCGTATCGTTAATATTTTTGAAGTCATTCACGTCAAGTATGCCCAGCCAAAAGGGTTGACCTGCCTGAATGCGGGTATCCAGAGTCTCTTTAAGCTGCATCCTGTTGGGCAACCCGGTCAGAGAGTCAAAACTCGCAAGCTGCTCAAGCTTCCGATGTTCTGATTCGACGGTGTTTTGCAGTCGATTGAGAGCCCCCACCAGCGTGTTCAACTCATCGCCCTTGTTGAACTCCGTAACCAACCGTTCAATGCTAAATGGTTGCGCGCGGGAATAGTGTCTGCCCAACTGATCAACAAGGCGACGCAGGTGTCGCATAAGCATGCGATCAAACAGATAGATAATGAACATCGATACCAGAAAGGTTTTGACCGCTTGTGTAATCAGGATCACCAGAAATGTATCCAGCAAACGGCCGTAAATTCCCTGTAAAGAAGCCTTCACATGTAACTGACCCAGCAACCGGGGACTATCACGATGGATATAGGTCAGTGCATAACTCTGCTGGAGCGCATCCTCATTAACATCCTCCCCTACAGACAGTAGTACTTCGCCATCTCCATTTTCACCAGAGATAAAGCTGATATCCTGCTGTCTTACCAACCCTTGCAACTGTATTTCCAGTGACGACAGGTTATAGGTCCAGACACTTTGGGAAATACTTTCCAGATTAGAAATGCGGACCTGTTCCAGACGCTGATCCAGAACATTCAGTTCATAGCGATAATCCCGCCACAGCTGCAACCCTGTCAGTAACAAAGTAATTACCGTGCTGAAGAGAAGGATCAGGATCACAAATACCCGCGACACATCGCCGCGAAAGAGTGATTGCCAGATACGCTTCAACGCACTGCTCATCGTTAGTCCTGAGATCCCATGACTTGTTGGACAATTTTCGCCACACGTCCACTGTCCAACATCTCCTGAAGCGCATTCCCCAGTGGCTCAGCAAGATCTGCATTCCCTTCATTCAACAACAGGTGAAGTGGTACCTCCGCCAATGCAGGCGCGTGCAGATGAAACCCCGCTATACCTTGCCGACGTAATTCGTAAAGCCCGTTCAGATCGCCCAACAGGGCAACATCAATACGTTGATTGTCGAGCATTTTGAACATCGCATCCGCTGAATCCAGGATATGTGACTCGGCAGGCTGAATGCGACGGATATTATTTACATGAATTTTCCAGCCCGTGACCGTACCTACAGAATAGGGTTTGAGATCATCCCACTGAGTGATACGAATCTCCGGCGAACGCGTAAAGGCAACAAAACGAGCAGTGTAAAAACTGGGCTGAACGGGGATCAGAGAGGGAAATTCACGCTCGATGATCGGCTTTACCCGGCAACATTCTGCATCATCGATACCTTCAGCCACCAGTTGCAGCGAGCGTTCAGCGGATACCGGTTGCACATGAATATTGACGCCTATTGTCTGGCCCGCTTCGGCTAGCACCCGGCTATAGATCGTCGAGACCGGCGGCGTAAAGCCCGTATTGACATGCAAATCTCGCGCTGACGCATAAACCGCTGCGCCCATCAAAATCACACCAAACAACAACTTCGCGATTCTACGTTGCATGTCTGCTCCCTCAGAGATAGATGGCCTCCAATCAGTCTAGCAGCAATTTTCCGGCTCAGATTTGTGACTAGACTATATGTAAACTCCGGTCGTAAAGCCTGCGGACATTGGAAGCATTCGATTTCAGCACCTATTATGATCTGACGCATAGATATCGAACTGTTGATTTCGCTAACATCCTCCTCTGATTAAGGATTAGGTTACAGGGTTCCAAGGAGGACTAAAGGGTCGAGCACGATCCGATCATCGGAGGATGCCATGGGCATCAAGCAGTCTCGACAGATAGTTTTCATATTTCTTATACCCGCGTTACTGACGGTGATGTTGCTCGCCTGGTTTTTACGCTCGGAACTTGAACACTGGGCCATCAAAAACTGGTCAGAAGATCATCATGAGTTTGCTCAATTACTCGGCGATCAGCTCAGTGACGATGTCACCGAAGCGGCCAATCTCCTGACGTTTAGCGCTAACCTTCCAGCATTTTCTGCGCCACTCGATACGGCATTAATCGACCGGTCGTTGAACGGTATCCCACTGGGTGAGGATCAGGAAAAGCGTGATATTCTGGACGAACTCCGTCGTCGTGGAGATTTTTCAGTACTGTTCCTGCTGACGCCTGAAGGCGATCACTACCTTTCACACCCCTACTCAGTACAACGCTCGCTCCAGAAATATAATCTCTCAGACCGCAAATACTTTCAGTTAGCGACCCAGAATAAGGCCCTCGTCATCTCTGACAGCTTTATCGGCGCTGACAGCGTGCCTGCGGTGGCGATTGATGTGCCTATCCTTGATAACCACGGTGAGATCATTGCCCACCTCGGTGGTGTTCGCTATCTGCACCACCTCTCAGAGCGACTGGATATCACACACATCGCCCCGTTCGATCGCGCCATTCTAATCGACCGTGAAGGCCAACGTATCGCCGATAGTCATTCAGACACCTCCGACTCACCTCTGGATCACTCTCTTATCCAGAGGTCCACAATCGAGCACGTAAGAAACAAGCATCAGGTGATGATCCGTCAGGTCACCGATGCCAACGGATTGGTCTGGCTCTCATTTCGGCGTCAGTTGAGTACGGGGTGGGAGTTACAGTTACTGCGACGCATGGATCGGCTGCAAAGTGAAATTTCCCCACAGGTCAGGCAAACCATCTGGCTGGGGATTGGGATTGTTATTCTCACCAGCATCATCGGGGCGTTGGTTGCTTTGGGCTTCAGTCGTCGCTGGCAAAAAGCCGATGCGGCCCTCAAGCGGGCCAACGCCACGCTGGAACACCGTGTCAGAGAGCGCACCCAAGATCTGGAACATTCCGAGATGCGCCACCGCACGCTGTTTGAATCAACCGCAGATGCCGTACTCCTGCTCCTCAATCACCAACTGATTGACTGTAACGGTGCAGCGATGCGCATGTTTGGCGCTAAGAGCAAGCTAGATCTGGTCTCCCGATCAATCGCCGATCTATCAGCGGATCAGCAAAACAGCGACGCAGATGAGAAGTTAGTATCACTGATCGCGCTAAAAATAGCGCAAGCCCACTCGGAGGGTAGCCTGCGTTTTGAGTGGAGGCATAAGCGATTGGATAACAACGAGACATTTCATACTGAAGTATTGCTCAGCCGTCTCGTGTTAAATGGCGAACCGATGTTGCAAGCCACTATCAGGGATATCAGCGCACGTAAACAGAACGAAGAGCGTATCCGCACCTTGTCACAAGCGATCGAGCAAAGCCCGGTATCGGTTGTGATCACCGATACCGAAGGCAACATCGAATACGTCAACCATGCGTTTGAGGGTATTACCGGCTACAAAGAAGCCGAGGTATTAGGTAAGAACTCCCGCATCCTCAAGTCCGGTAACACGCCGCCACGCCGCTACAGTGAACTCTGGCGTGCGATTCAATCCGGTCAGGCATGGCAGGGAGAATTCCAAAACAAGCGCAAAAACGGGGATATTTTCTGGGAACAGGCACATATCGCTCCGGTTATTGACACGGATGGCACCATTAAGCACTACCTCGGCGTCAAGCAGGATGTCACTGTTCACAAGCTCCAGGAGGAACGCATCCTGCATCAGGCGCTGTTTGATAGCCTGACGGATCTGCCAAACCGCTTCCTCGCGCTGGATCGCCTTGACCAGATGATCAGCGACGCAAAACGCGACAACCACCTGATTGCCGTGATGTTTCTGGATCTGGATGATTTCAAGAAGGTTAACGATTCTCTCGGACATGAAACCGGCGATATCCTGTTACAGCACGCCGCTAAACGGTTAAATTACGTTGTGCGAGAACAGGATACGGTTGGACGTTTAGGCGGCGACGAATTTATTGTATTGCTGGGCGGGCTTAAGCAACCGGAGGATGCGCTACCGGTGGCAGAGAAGCTTCTGCACTGTTTTCAGGACCCGTTCAAGCTGCACCATCGCGAACTGGTCGTTACCGCCAGCATGGGGATCGCCATCTATCCCGACAACGGCGAAAATCCAGCAGAGCTGCTGCGCAACTCAGATACCGCCATGTACGCCTCAAAAGCACAAGGGTGTAATACCTGTCACTTTTTCACCAAAGAGATGAACATGGGGGTCACCCGGCGACTGGCACTGGAAGAACAGTTGCACGGGGCTCTGGGCAATAATGAATTTGAGGTGGTCTACCAACCCTTGGTAGATATTCACAGCCGTACCATGATCGGCGCGGAAGCGTTGTTACGCTGGCATAATCCCTCGCTTGGCCACATCTCGCCTGAAGAATTTATTCCCGTCGCAGAGCAAACCGGATTGATTATCCCGATCGGCGAATATGTCCTTTCACAAGCACTAGAGAGGACCGCTCAATGGGTACATCAACGTCAATGGCCCTTCAAAATTGCCGTCAACCTCTCTCCCCGTCAATTCAGAGATGAAAGGCTGGTAACCTTTATCGAACAACAGTTGCAGGCAAACGGTGTGCCGGGCTCTCATTTGGAGCTTGAAATTACCGAAGGCGTACTGATGGGCGATCATGGTTACATCAACCGTGCGCTGGAAACCTTATGTCGTATGGACATTGGCATCGCGATGGATGACTTCGGTACCGGCTACTCGTCTCTCAGCTACCTGCGCAGCTATCCGTTTGACACACTAAAAATCGACCGCAGCTTTATCAATGATATCAATGTTGATCCCGCAGACCGTGAACTGGTTAATGCCGCAATTGCGATGGCTCATGGATTGGGCTTAAAAGTGGTCGCGGAAGGGGTTGAAACCGAGGAACAACTGGAATCACTGGCAACGCAGTATTGTGATGTGGCGCAGGGTTATCTGTTCAGCAAACCGGTGCCACCTGAAGAGATCAGCCGTATGTTGATCAAAGGGCGCTTTACGCGATCGTAATCCTCATAAAAAAGCCACGGCCAAGATAGATTTCCTGGCCGTGGCTTTTCTATTACAGGAAGTTATCGGGCAGCTATCGCCACCCGATCCCCTTTAGTTCAGACGTTCAAAGACCGTCGCTATCCCCTGCCCCATACCAATACACATGGTCGCTAAACCAAACGTACCATCTTTCTGGTCCAGTACGTTCAGTAGCGTGGTGGAGATACGCGTGCCGGAACAACCCAGCGGATGACCCAAGGCAATCGCACCACCGTTGAGGTTCACTTTATCGTCCATCTGATCCAGCAATTTGAGGTTTTTCAGCACGGCTAAGCCCTGAGCTGCAAACGCTTCATTCAGCTCAACCACATCCAGATCGTCTACCGTCAGACCTGCACGCTTCAACGCTTTCTGCGATGCAGGCACCGGACCAAAGCCCATGATCGATGGATCACAACCCGCCACACCCATGCTGACGATGCGTGCACGTGGTTTCAGGCCCAGTGCCTCAGCTTTGGCCGCAGACATCAGTAACATCCCAGACGCGCCATCAGAGAACGCAGACGACGTACCTGCCGTCACGGTACCCACTTTAGGTACGAAAGCCGGTTTCAAACCACTCAATGTTTCAACCGTGGTTTCAGGACGAATCACCTCATCCGCTTCCAGCAGGCTCTTAAAACCGTTTTCGTCATGCCCTTCTACCGGAATGATCTCGTTATCCCAACGGCCTTCAAGCGCCGCTTCATGCGCCAGACGGTGGGAACGCGCACCAAACTCATCCTGCATTTCACGTGAGATACCGTTCATTTTGCCCAGCATCTCAGCCGTAACACCCATCATCATCGCCGCTTTGGCAACCTGCTTGGACATCTCCGGATTGATATCAATACCGTGCAGAATGGACAGGTGGCCCATATGCTCGACACCCCCGGCCATGTACATATCACCGTTGCCGGTCATGATGCCCTGCGCTGCGGAATGCAACGCCGCCATCGATGAGCCACACAAACGGTTGACCGACTGTGCCGCCACAGAGTGTGGGATACCTGCCAGTACCGCAGCGTTACGGCCAATGTTAAAGCCCTGCTCTTTGGTCTGGTTCACACAACCCCAGATGATGTCTTCGATATCTGCGGCGCTGACCTGATCATTACGCTTCAACAGGCCGTTCATCACAGCAGCGGACAAGGCTTCAGCACGGACGTTACGGAAAGAGCCATTTTTTGATTTGCCCATCGGCGTGCGTACTGCATCAACGATGACAACGTCATTAGGTTTCAGATTCATTGTTCTCTCTCCATCCTTAACCGAAGTAGGTTTCGCCAGCAGCGGCCATCTGTTTCATCTTCTCAGTCGGCTGATACAGCGGACCCAGTGCTTCGTATTTCGCGGCCATGTTGCAGAAGTTATCCAACCCCATCTTATCCAGATAGTGCAGCGGGCCACCTAAGAACGGTGGGAAACCAATGCCCATGATCAGACCCATATCGGCTTCAGCCGGTGAGGCAACGATCTCGTCTTCCAGACAGCGTACCGTTTCGATACACAGCGGTACCATCATGCGTTCGATGATCTCTTCATCTGTGAACTCACGGGCGGCACCCACAACACCGTCCAATAGCGCATCAACGCTGTCATCCTGCAGTTTCTTCGGTTTACCCTTACGATCCATCTCATAACGGTAGAAACCTTTCGCGTTCTTCTGACCAAAACGTTCCAGCTTGAACATCCGATCGATGATGTTTTCACCTTCGTGCTCCATACGGTCGGGGAAACCCGCCGCCATCACACGATCAGCATGGTGTGCGGTATCCACACCTACCACATCCAACAAGTACGCAGGCCCCATCGGCCAGCCAAAGCCTTCCATCACCTTATCGATCCGGCGGAAGTCGGCACCATCACTCAGCAGCGCAGAGAAGCCACCGAAGTACGGGAACAGGATACGGTTGACCAGGAACCCCGGACAGTCATTCACCACAATCGGGGTTTTACCCATCGCCTTGGCATACGCGACAGTACGTGCAATCGCGGACTCAGACGTTTTTTCGCCCCGAATCACTTCCACCAGCGGCATTTTGTGTACCGGGTTAAAGAAGTGCATGCCGCAGAAGTTTTCCGGTTTTTCCAACGCAGTCGCCAGATCGGTAATCGAAATAGTGGAGGTATTGGAGGTCAGTACCGCACCTTCTGGCAGGTGCTTTTCGGTCTCAGCCAGCACCGCTTTTTTCACGTTTGGATTTTCGACCACAGCCTCAACCACCAGATCGACACGATTAAAATCGCCGTAGCTCAGTGTTGGCGTAATGCGGTTGATCACCTGTGCCATCTTGGCCGCATCAATACGCTTACGTTTCAGCTGGCCACCCAACAATTTATTGGCTTCGTCCAGACCCAGCTGCAACGCGGGTTCCGCGATATCCTTCATCAGGATCGGTGTGCCTTTGGATGCGGACTGATAGGCGACACCGCCCCCCATAATACCTGCGCCCAATACGGCCGCCATTTTCACCGGCTCAGCCTGCGCTTCATATTTTCCGGTGATCTTCTTGATCGCCTGATCTTTCAGGAACAAGCCTACCAAAGCACGGGTGACATCATTCTTCGCCAGCTTGGCAAACCCCTTAGCTTCAATCGGCAGCGCTTTATCACGGGGCAGGTTGGCGTGCTTCTGAATCGTTTTCAGTGCTGCCAGTGGCGCGGGATAATGTGGACCGGCTTTGCCGCCGATGTAACCTTTAGCACTTTCAAAGGCCATCATCTGTTCGATCTGATTCAGTTTGATCGGCGACTTTTTCTCTTCGCGGCGCGCCATGTAATCAAACTTGCCGGCTATACAGTTGCGCAGCAGATCAAGCGCGGCATCCTGTACCTGCTCGACCGCCACAACCGCATCTGCTGCACCGTCTTTCAGCGCTGCCGCAGCGCGTTTTTCCACACCGCCACAGATCCATTCATTGGCGTTATCCACACCGATCAGACGTGGCAGACGTACCGTGCCACCCCAACCCGGATAGATGCCCAGCTTCACTTCCGGCAGGCCCACTTTGGCACCGTCCGCCATCACACGGTAATCGGTACTCAGGCACAGCTCAAAACCGCCACCCAGTGCGATACCGTTCACCGCAGTGACGGTTGGGCAGGGCAGATCTTCGATCGTGTTGAAAATCTGGTTAAGCTCCATCAATGCCGCAACGATGGCCTCCTCTTCATGGGAGAACATCTGGTTAAACTCTTTAATATCCGCGCCAACGATGAAGCAAGATTTGGCACTGGAAAACATCACACCTTTGAGATCATCCCGGGAAGACAGCTGGGTGACTGCTTCGCGCAGTTCTCCCAACGTCGCCTGATCCAGTTTGTTGATGGACTCGTTTTGGTTATCAAACACAAGGTTGAAAAGACCCTCTTCAACCGCTTCCACACGGATCGACTGACCTTGGTAAAGCATCTGATTTGCTCCGTTTATTTTTATTCTCAACCGCGCCATCCGGCGCAGTCGCTATAAATAAATAGTTGTTGCTTACAATTTGCCCGACAGCTCAGGCACCACATCAAAGAGATCCGCAACCAGGCCGTAGTCAGCCACCTGGAAAATCGGCGCCTCCTCATCCTTGTTGATCGCAACAATCACTTTTGAATCTTTCATTCCAGCCAGATGCTGAATCGCGCCGGAGATACCTACTGCAAGGTATAGCTCAGGTGCCACCATCTTGCCGGTTTGTCCCACCTGCATATCGTTAGGTACAAAACCTGCGTCTACTGCCGCACGGGATGCACCAACGGCTGCGCCCAGCTTGTCTGCCAGCGCATACAACAGGTCGAAGTTTTCTCCGTTGCCCATGCCACGGCCACCAGAAACCACCATCGACGCCGCGGTCAGCTCAGGGCGATCACTTTCTGCCAGCGCTTCGCCGACAAACTGTGACAGGCCAGCATCACAGGCTTCACTGAAGGTTTCGATTGAAGCACTCCCGCCTTCTGCCGATACGGCATCAAAAGCAGTACCGCGCACGGTAATCACTTTCACCGCATCCGATGACTGCACGGTTGCGATCGCGTTACCGGCATAGATCGGACGTTTAAACGTATCGGCGCTTTCGACGGCCATAATGTCGGATAGCTGATTCACGTCTAGCAGTGCTGCGACCCGCGGAAGCAGGTTCTTACCGTTGGTAGTTGAGGGGGCCAGTATGTGGCTGTAATCATCCGGCAACGCGAGAACCAGCTGGGTGATATTCTCTGCCAGCTGATGTTCATAGACAGGGGCATCAGCCAAAATCACTTTAGCCACACCAGACACTACGGCTGCCGCATCGGCCACACTCTGGCAGTTAGAGCCAGCCACCAGCAGGTCAATCTCACCGCCGATCAGTTGTGCAGCGGCCAGCGTCGTCAGGGTGACCGGTTTTAATTCGTTGTTATCGTGTTCTGCAATAACCAGTAAACGCATCTGAATAGCCTCCCCTTACAGCACTTTGGCATCGTTTTTCAGTTTATCGATCAGCTCATCGACCGAGCTAACCCGGATACCTGCCTGACGTTCAGGTGGCGTTTCCACCTTCAGCAACGTCAGGGCAGAGGTCACAGCAACACCCAGATCATGAGTACTCAGGGTTTCCAGCGGCTTGCGCTTCGCTTTCATAATATTCGGCAGGGAGGCATAACGCGGTTCGTTGAGACGCAGATCAGTGGTCACCACCGCAGGCAGGTTTAGCGCGACCGTTTGCAAGCCACCATCCACTTCACGGGTGACGTTGACGTTGCCCGCTTCGACGTTTACTTCGGACGCAAACGTACCTTGTGGCCAATTCATCAGTGCGGCCAACATCTGACCGGTCTGATTGTTATCGGAATCGATCGCCTGCTTACCCAGCACCACCAACCCTGGCTGCTCTTTCTCTGTCACTTTGGCGAGCAACTTGGCGATAGACAGCGGGTCCATCTGAGCGTCCACATCAACTCGAATACCGCGGTCAGCGCCCAGTGCCAGTGCAGTGCGGATCTGCTCTTCACACTGTTTGGTGCCAATCGACACCACAACCACTTCATCCGCGATACCGTTCTCTTTCATTCGAACCGCTTCTTCAATCGCGATCTCACAGAACGGGTTCAGGGCCATCTTCACATTGGCCAGATCTACATCGGTGTTATCGGCTTTCACACGTACTTTGACGTTGTAGTCAATCACACGCTTTACTGCGACCAGTACTTTCATCATCGGCCCTTCTTGATGTTCAGGTTATGCCTAAATACTAATCGGAGGGCTGATTTCAACAATGACAAAAACCAGCTCATTTAGTGACAAATATTACCAAGCAACAAAAAAACCAGTAATTTCAAATAGTAAGACATCAACAAAGAACTAACACAAAGATTCAAAAACCATAAAATATGCCTAATATCTGTACATATCCCGTAGGTTGGGTCGAGCGCAGCGATACCCAACACAACATGCCGTTGAATTCACTCACTGTTGGGTATCGCGCTGCTCAACCCAACCTACAAAGGACTGACTTTTATTTAGGTACAAAAAAACCGGCACTAGGCCGGCTAAAACTCACGAAGGTGGATTGCTTGGGTGATCGTGCTCAGACCCTCATGTGGGTAATTCTTCGTTATACAGCTCAGGCAGGTAGGTTTTAATCACCTCACTGTCCTGCGCCCAGGTACGGCAGGTGTTTAACATCACCTGTGCACCTAATTTCATAACACCCTCTTTTGAGGTCGGCCAGAGGGTTTGTACGGCCGTGGTGGCAATTGGCATCAGCAGCTCACTCAGGTGCGTACAGCCCTGAACGCCGCCTAATAGCTCTTTACTCTGACGCTGCCAACCGGGACCAATACGGGTCCCTTCCAGCTTTTTAAAGACGCCCACCACCCCCGGACACATCCTGAACGGCGAGGCATCGATATAAGCGTCAACGGTGTGAATCAACAATGTCTGATCGATGGTGATCCGCAGGCCCAGATTATGAAACGGCTCCCCCGCCGCGACATAACCTCCCCTTTCGGGATTGTCGATGGGTTTGCTTTTAACATCCTGCATATGGCCTTCGATATCCCACAAACCATCTTCACGCTGGTAACCGTTACAATTCACCGTGCGCTGATGCGCCAGCACACGGCGTGCGGGTTTTGATAATGGCATCAGCTCACCTTGTCCAGATCATCCAGTGTTGGCATCGGTTCTTTCAACATTCGGCGCAAGATTTTACCCACATTGGACTTCGGTAACTCTTCAGAAAACTCCACATACTTCGGTACTTTGTAGCGTGTCAGGCGCTCTTTACACCAATCACGAATCTCTTCGCGGTTCAGATCAGAGGTCTTGGCCACCACAAAGAGTTTCACCGCTTCACCACTGGCGGCATCCTCCACCCCAATCGCTGCGCACTCAACAACATCCGGATGCGAACTCACTACATCCTCAACCTCATTGGGGTAAACGTTGAAGCCGGAAACAATGATCATATCCTTCGCCCGGTCAACGATACGGAAGCGACCATCGGGCTGGCGGACCGCAATATCACCGGTCATAAAATATCCGTCCGGTGTAAAACTGCTCCGGGTATCGGCATCTCGCTGCCAATAACCTCGCATCACCTGCGGACCTTTGACGCAAAGCTCTCCTGGTGCATCGATCGGTTGTTCTTCCCCGTCCTTGATAATCCGCACATCGGTGTGAAGCACCGGCACCCCAATAGTACCGATCTGAACCGCGCCCGGCTCATTGGCACACACCGCCGGTGAAGTCTCAGTTAAACCATACCCTTCGATGATCTCGCTACCGGTGCTCTGCAACCACAGTTCTGCCGCCGCGTGGGTCAGGGCCATCCCCCCTGAGATAGTGACCTGTAGAGAACTGAAATCCAGAGCCTTGAATGTATCCTTATTGCAGAGGGCAACAAACAGGGTGTTCAGACCAATAAATCCGGTGGGTTCCCAGTTTCCCAGCTCTTTTACAAAGCCATCGATGTCCCGTGGGTTAGGAATCAGCACGGTATGCCCACCCGAGACCAGCACCACCTGAGCGATGGTAAAAGCATAGATATGATAAAGCGGCAGTGGCGAGATCACTTGCAGGTGCCAGTCAGTACCGATGCCGCTGATCCGGTCCTGCAACTGCATCATGTTAGACAACAGGTTCGCATGGGTCAGCATTGCGCCTTTAGAGACACCGGTCGTGCCACCGGTGTACTGTAACGCGGCAATATCCGAAGGACGTCGACGCACCAGAACAGGTACATCACCTAAGTATTTCAGCAACGCTGTGCGCAGAGAGATCGCCCCTGGAAGATGGTATTTAGGCTCCATCTTTTTCAGATACTTCACCGCAGCATTTAGCAACGTGCGTTTTACAAAACCGTGCAGATCACCCACCTGCGTCACAAATAAGTGCTTCACATCGGTGTTGTGAATAATCTTATCCGCTTTGTGCGCCATGCTTTTATGGATGATCAGGGCTTTAGCACCGGAATCTTTGAACTGGTGCTCCATCTCCGTGGCGGTATACAACGGGTTGGTATTCACCACCACCAGCCCCGCACGCATCGCACCGTAAAGCACAACCGGATACTGAATCAGGTTGGGCAGCTGAATCGCAATGCGGTCTCCCGGCTGCAGATCGGTTTCCTGTTGCAGGTAAACCGCAAACGCGGCCGATAAACGATCCAGTTCCGTATAACTCAGTGTACGACCAAAACTGGTGAAGGCCGGTTGATCCGCATAGTGACCAACGGCATACGCCAATACATCAGGGATAGTCTGAAAACCCTGTGGATTAATATCCTCAGGGATGCTGTCCGCTGCAGGGATCTGCCCTTCCATCACAACCTCGCATGCTGTTATTTTTATTGTTACGGTGTTTTAAATCAGTCGTGTAGTGTAGCCGCTAAATCAATTAATTTACCGGAAACAGTACCGCCAGTTTTGTCGCAATCATGATGTCACCTTCGGCCTGGATACGGCCCGTCATAAAGGCTTGCATACCATCGGTCTCACCAGACATCACCTCTTCCAGTGTTGTGCTGTCCATATTCAGGGTCACGGTTGGGGTATCGTGCTCACCTTCTGCCACCTGGCAGTCACTCTCGGCCACAGTCACACTCCAGTGTGCGTCACCATCGATCACGTACTGAAAGACGGCATCGGTATCCGCTGCAGCGGCTGGGTTAAAACGGGCTTTCATCTCGGTAAAAATCGCATTCAAATCGGCCATGGAACTGGTCCCCTTATTCTTAGTATTGCGGTAACGTTTGGCATTCAGTTTCAGCAGACCACGCGCTAATGCGCGGCCTGCTGAGGTATTTAAAAAGCGTCTAAGCGTTTTCATCAGAACTGGAAGTGTTCATCATCAAGTGACATCAGGTTGTCAGCACCTGACACCATGGTCGCCACCAGACCACGGGTACGTGGCAGGATACGCTGGAAGTAGAAACGTGCAGTGGTCAGCTTCGCTTCGTAGAACGCTTTGTCGCTGTCACTCTCGGCCAGCTTCTGCTGCGCAGTTTCAGCCATGCGTGCCCAGAAATACGCCAGCGTGACGTAACCGGAGTACATCAGGTAATCCACAGAGGCCGCACCCACTTCATCACGGTTCTGCATCGCTTTCATACCCACCTGCATGGTCAGCTCACCCCACTCTTTGTTCAGTGTCAGCAGCGGATCGGTAAACTCTTTCAAACCGGTATTATCAGACTGTGCCTGACAGTATTTGTGAATGATTTTGGTGAAGCGTTTCAATGATTCACCCTGCGTCATCAGGACCTTACGACCCAGCAGATCCAGCGCCTGAATCTGGGTGGTACCTTCGTACAACATGGAGATACGGCTATCACGTACGTTCTGTTCCATGCCCCACTCAGCGATATAACCGTGCCCACCGAAGACCTGCAAGCCGTGATTGGCAGACTCAAAGCCCACCTCGGTCAGGAAGGCTTTAGCGATCGGCGTCAACAGTGCCAGCAGGCCATCCGCTTCTGCGCGCTCTTCAGGGGATGCCTGATGGACCTTATCCACCAGCTGCGCGGTGTAATAGATCAACGCCCGGCCGCCCTCGGCAAATGCTTTCTGGGTCAGCAGCAATTTACGCACTTCCGGATGCACGATGATTGGGTCTGCCGCTTTATCCGGACATTTTGCGCCGGTCAGGGAACGCATCTGCAAACGATCTTTGGCATACGCCAGTGAGTTCTGAAAACCCCACTCAGCGTGAGCCAGACCTTGCAGTGCAGTACCAATACGCGCCGTATTCATAAAGGTGAACATGCAGTTCAGACCTTTGTTCGGCGGGCCAATCAGGTAACCGGTGGCTTCATCGAAGTTCATCACACAGGTGGAGTTACCGTGAATCCCCATCTTGTGTTCCAGTGAGCCACAGCTGACGCCGTTACGATCACCCACACCGCCACCGGCAGGCATAAATTTCGGTACGATAAACAGGGAAATACCCTTAGTCCCTTCCGGTGCATCCGGCAGGCGGGCCAGTACAATATGCACGATGTTGTCTGCCATATCGTGCTCACCGGCAGAGATAAAGATCTTGGTGCCGCTGATGCGGAAGCTGCCATCCTCATTTGGCTCAGCCTTGGTACGCAACATACCCAGATCCGTACCGCAATGAGGTTCAGTCAGACACATCGTGCCGGTCCATTCACCGGAAACCAGTTTGGTCAGATAGGTTTCTTTCTGATCCTGAGTGCCGTGTGCTTCGATGGTATTCATCGCTCCGTGGCTCAGCCCCGGATACATGCTCCACGACCAGTTCGCCGTGCCTACCATCTCATTCAGCACAATCCCCAATGACTCAGGTAAACCCTGACCACCCCACTCGGGATCATGGGCCAGTGACGGCCAGCCGCCTTCAACAAATTGCTGATACGCATCGCGGAAACCTTCAGGGGTGGTCACACCCTCTTCGCTCCACTGGCAGCCTTGCTGGTCGCCAATCTGATTCAGCGGAGAGAGTACTCGCTCAGAAAACTTAGCTCCCTCTTCCATGATGGCCGCAACCATATCCGGTGTCGCTTCTTCGCAGCCAGGCAGGTTCTGATAGTGTGCATTCAGCTCCAGCACTTCATTCAGAACAAAACTCATATCACGTAAAGGTGCCTTATATTCCGGCATAACAAATCCCTCAATTCCTATTATTGTTCTGTCAGCCCCGGCTTGGGGATGCCCGATAAATCGATACAGGCTGACTACGTTTTATTTAATAACAGGATGGTTCAAAGCCCCTTATCCGCCAATAACAAAAGCCACCAGTTTTAATGACAAAAATTACCACCACTCTTCAAAAAACCACTAACACACTGAATAAAAAGGACTTATACACAAAAACGCTCAGACTGATTTTATGACAAGTTATGAATTAAAGGCGCGTTCAGGGAGGTAAAGCAGAGATACTGCGCACTTAGGGAAGCAGCCTTGATAGGGCTAGAACAGACAGTCACATGTGCTAAGCATGTGACGAGGCGTACAGGCGTGATCGGAACAAGTGCCACAGGTCTTATACAGACCCGTGGCATCATCAGGTGATTTAGCTTACAGCGGTATCTACTTCCTTAATCAGTGGTTTCAACGGTTCACTTAGCCCCGCCCGCAACACCAGAATATCGGTATTCAACTGATCCAGTATCCGTTCGGCGGTATTGCCCAGCAATGCCGCTGACATACCCCGTCGCGCATGCGTGCCAATGACCACCAGCGACGCATCGATCTCCTTGCTGACTTTAGGAATCCAGTGCTCGGGCGGCCCTTCGCCAATATGTAGCTGATCAACCGTCAGATTCATATCGCTTAGTACTGTTTCTGCACAACGCTGTGCACGCTGGTCGATCAGCACCTGCGATTGCATTTCAGGTTCTGCCCCCTGCATCGCCGGAGGTGTTGCAATCACAGCATGCAGTGGCACATCCAGTGCCCGCGCGATAAAACCCGCCAACATCAGGATACCCTGATTATTCGCGCGTAATGCGGGATTATGGGTCGTCGTATTAACAGCTGCCAGAATCCGGCCGTGTGCCCAGTGATGATCATGTTTCACCAGCAACACCGGACAGGGTGTATTGCGTAACAACTTCCAGTCTCTGGAGGCCAATAGCTTGCGGCTGCTGTGGCGTGGATCACAACCTTTCACCAACAGGGCAAAGTGATCTTGCTTCCAGCGCTTACACACCGCATCAATCAGATCGTCAGTCACCACCTCCTGTGTGAAGCAGATCTCGGATTTGGCCAGTGCGCTCATATCCGCTTCGATACCACTCCAGGGGGTCGATTTCCCCACCCAGATCAGCTCTAGATCACAGGCCATACGCTCCGAAATCAGCTGCGCCCGATGTAAAGCATTACGGCTCTGCGGGCCACTATCCAACACCACCAGAATACGTTTACTGAACAACATGAACCGACTCCTTCTCTTTGCTATGCAGCAAACACGCTAACGCTGGCAGCAATATCAATGCGCCGAGCATATTCCAGATGAACATAAAGGTGAGTAACACGCCCATATCCGCCTGAAAACGGATCGGCGAGAACACCCAAAGCACAACACCAATCGCCAGGGTCAGCCCGGTAAATGCGACCGACTTACCGGTACTTTTCAGGGTTTCAAGATAGGCATCAGGCAGGCTGTAACCTTGCACCAGATAGGTATTGAGCTTGGAATAGATATAGATGCCATAGTCGACACCGATGCCCACCCCAAGCGCGATCACCGGCAGGGTCGCCACCTTCACACCGATACCCAGCTGGGCCATCAATGCCTGACACAGCAACGATGTCAGTGCCAGCGGCGCAATGATACAAAACACCGTCTTCAACGACCGGAAGGTGAGCAAGCAGAGCAAACTCACCACCCCATACACCCAGAACAACATCTCGTACTGAGCCACACTGATCACTTCGTTGGTCGCAGCTTCAAAACCCGCGTTACCCGCCGCCATCAGGAATTGAACGCGCTCGGAGTTATGTTCACCGGCGAACACCTCGATAGCCTCTGTGACTCGCAGCAGAGTATCGGCCCGATGATCGTCCAGAAAGATGATCACGGGCAGCAGTGAACAACTGGCATTCATCAACCCCGCAGGTACATAGGCCAGCGATGCATTGATCACCATCTGATTGCGACTCACTGAACGCCACTTCAGGCTGCCTTCATTCAGGCCCGCCGTGACACGCTCAGAAACATCGGCCAGAGAAATACTGCTCTGCACACCCGCCACGTTTTTCAGGCTGTGCTGGAACTGATCCACCAGCGTCAGTGTTTCAAAGCTGCTGCACTGCTCCTCGCCCGTTTTCACCATTACCACAAAGGTATCGCTGGAGGTGGAGTAGTTTTCCGTAATGAACTTGTTATCCAGATTATATCGGGAGTCAGCTCTCAACTCCGGCGCACCGGTATCGAGATCACCAATCTTCAGATCACTGCTGAGCACAAAACCAACCACCGCTAAACCACCCGCAACCACCAGGGCAGTCGCGGCACCACGGCGACGCGTAAATACAGTCAGCACCGACCAGTAACTGTGCTCACGATCAAAACTGTTGCGGGCGCGATTAATCGCACGCTGACCCACCCCGGCATAGGACATGAGCACCGGCAGCAACAGCAGGTTGGTCAGAATGATCACCGCCACGCCAACGGATGCGGCCACCGCCAGATCCTGAATCACCTCAATCTCGATCACTCGCAGCGTGACAAACCCAATGCCATCCGATAACAATGCAATTAGGCCGGGAATAAAAATGGCACGAAAGGCCCGCTGTGCAGCCAGTCGACGATCTGCGCCCTGCGCAGATTCCAAGGTGATGGTATTCACAATTTGCACACCGTGGCTGACCGCAATAGCAAACACCAAAAAGGGCACCAACATCGAATAGGGATCCAGCCCATAGCCCAGCAGATTCAACAGACCCACCTGCCAGATCACCGCAATGACTGAGCACGCCAGTGGAATCAATGTGCCTGTTACACTGCCTGAATAGAGGTAAAGCAAGACCAGCGTCACGACAAAAGCGATGGCAAAGAACAGCGCAACCTGGGTTGCACCGTCGATCAGGTCACCGACGATTTTGGCAAAACCGGTGATATGAATCTCCACACCCGCGCGTTCATACTTATCGCGAATCAGCGCTTCCAGCTGATGGGAGAACTGCTGATAGTCGAGCTTTTCTCCCGTCTGCGGGTGACGATCAAACAATGGCACCTGAATAATGGCGGACTTGAAATTGTTGGCGACCAAGCGGCCTACCTGCCCCGAACGCAGGATATTGATCCGTACTTGTTCAAGGCTGTCTGGCGAACCGTCATAGGTTTGCGGAATCACCGGACCACCGACAAATCCCTCTTCAGTGACTTCAGTCCAGCGAACATTAGGTGTCCAGATCGATTTCAGCGCCGAACGGTCCACACCGGGAATAAAGAACACTTCATCGGTCACCTGCCTGAGGGTGTCCTGAAATTCAGCAGAAAATATATCGCCCTCTGTCGCCTCAACAGAGATCCGTACACTGTTGCCTAAACCTGCGAGATCATCCCGATACTGAAGGAAATTGTTCACATACGGGTGATCCGACGGGATCATTTTGACAAAGCTGGCATCCGGCCGTATCTGACTGGCTTGCCAGATTAACCCCAGTGTCAGCAAGGCGAAAAGGCTGACAACCAACCCTCGGCGGAAAAACAGAAAACGCTCCAGCAACTGCTCGCTAGATTTGATAGGCGTTAACAGTACGCGAGTCATATTCATCAGGAACGACCTCCCTGATCTGAAGGCACCGTAGTCTGTGTTACTTGCGCATCCAGCTGTACACGGGTGACACCCGCCTCACCCACTAATATAAGCTGCTGACCGAGCACGACACCCGATGAGAAGCTGGTCCGCGTGGCCGCCGCGAGTGGTACAAATGCTGATCCCTGCTGCTGAAGTAACAACCCGCCCTGCCCCAACAAAATCAGCTGTCCGTGTGAATCGGTGACGGCAGCGTTGATGCTACTGGTAGTTGAGACCTTGATCGGATTCCAGCGTGTGCCTGCATCTGAGCGAAACAGATGCCCGCGTAAGCCCATCAGATAGAGTCCCTTAGACTCCTGCATCGCAAAGAAAGACCCTTCATAAGGCGACTCAATAACCTGCCATGCGGTGTGCTGATCATCACTTTTAATCAACAACCCGGCCTCTCCTGCGAGAAACAACGAACCGTCTGTTGTTGCCTGAATGGCATTCAGATGAAATCGATCAGGGTTTGGAATCAGATGATCCATGCTCTGCCAGCTCTTGCCGCCATCCCGGGTCTGTAACAACATCCCATAAGCCCCGGCAATATAACCCAGATCCCGACTGGCAAACCACACATCCAACAGTGGAGTGCTGGCACCGTCTTCCGCAGCAAACTGCGCATCTTCCAGCGCATACTCCAGCATCTCTCTATCGATGCCTTCATTCTCAGACGATTGATCCAATCCGGCGAGTGCCTGCTCCAGTGTCGTAATGCGGTTCTGATTAATGCCTTCACCATCTAGCTGCAGGTGCCAGTTTTCACCGCCATCTTCGCTGCGCAATACAACACCGTCATGCCCAACGGCCCAACCGTTCTGATCATCAACAAAGTTCACCGCCGTCAGCAGCACACTGGAAGGCACCTTGGCCTGACGCCAGCTGTACCCGGCATCATCTGACAACAACACCGCGCCTTGCTCACCCACCGCGACCAGACGGGAGCCCGCCAAGGCTATATCCAGCAGCAATACATTACTGGCAACAGAGTGATCGGTAAGGGCATGAAGTTCTAACGACGGGCGTTCCAGACGATCTCCGGAGGCGGCCAATGCAGGAAATGAGAAAGCGATGCCAGATAACAGGCAGCATATGGTCAACAGAATGGATGTTGAGCTTTTGTTCATAGGGGACCCGATTATTATATTTGTTTCGGTATTCACGCTTTGCCTCGTCCAAATCGATGCTCATTCCGAATTGAGACGCTCTATCAGCTGCTTCGCCAATACGAATAGCTGTCCATAGAAAATGGGCAATCAAAGCTGTTACAGCAGTGTCATGGATCAGGCTGTTAACAGCAATAACATTTCAACGCAGGTTTAATGACATAAATCGTTATCACCTGTGAAGATCAAGAATCAGTGGCTTATAAGGAAAGACCACATATCTCATAGATAGTGACTAATCTGTTCAGTCTGGCCTCAAGAACAATAAGATCAGGGGCGATCTATACAACCACCCCTGCAATCAGATTCAGATCGCTGCCGCCAGACGCGTCCCTTGATCAATGGCACGCTTAGCATCCAGCTCGGCCGCTACATCCGCACCACCGATCAGGTGAACAGTTTTGTTGTTGATCTGCTCCGCCAGAGTCCTGTTGGGTTCCTGCCCCGCACATACCACCACGTTATCCACCGCCAACAATTCAGGCTCTCCGCCCACCAGCATGTGCAAACCGTCATCATCAACCTTCACGTATTCGCACTTACTGAGCATATGAACACCTTTTTTTGCCAGATCGATGCGGTGAACCCAACCCGTCGTTTTGCCCAGCTGGGCACCGACTTTGCTGGCTTTACGCTGCAGCAAATAAACTTCACGTGCCGCCGGTTCAAACGACTTTTCTACGCCTTCAACACCACCTCGTGCCTGCAGGGACATATCGATACCCCATTCGGTCATAAAGGCTTCGATATTCTGGCTGGTCGACTGGCCCTGGTGAATCAGTACTTCACTGATATCAAAACCGATACCACCGGCACCAATCACAGCCACTTTCTGCCCGACCTCTGCACCGCCCATCACATCCAGGTAGTTCAGTACTTTAGGGTGATCGATCCCTTCAATCTCTGGTGTACGCGGGGTGATACCGGTCGCAATCACAACCTCATCGAAATCACTCTGATCCAGCATCTCAGCACTGACAGACTCACCCAGCTTCAGCTCGACACCCGTTAGCTCAACCTGACGCGCAAAGTAGCGCAAGGTTTCGTAAAACTCCTCTTTGCCCGGAATCCGCTTGGCCACGTTAAACTGCCCACCGATTTCGGACTGCGCGTCAAACAACGTGACCTGATGGCCCCGCTTTGCAGCGGTTGTGGCAAACGCCAGACCCGCCGGACCCGCGCCCACTACCGCGAATTTCTTGGTTTCATTTGCCGGGGTAATTAGCAGTTCGGTTTCATGACACGCACGCGGGTTCACCAGACAACTGGTCAACTTGCCTGCAAAGATATGATCCAGACAGGCCTGATTACAACCGATGCAGGTATTGATCTCATCGGCACGGGATTCTTCCGCTTTAACCACAAACTCGGGATCGGCCAGAAACGGACGCGCCATTGACACCATATCGGCATCCCCTCTCGCCAGCACATCTTCAGCCACCTGCGGCATGTTGATACGGTTAGAGGTGATCAAAGGAATATTCAGCTCGGCACGCACCCGTGCGGTGACCCAGGTAAATGCCGCGCGCGGCACCTTAGTCGCGATGGTTGGGATACGGGCTTCATGCCAGCCGATACCCGTATTGATAATGGTGGCACCGGCCTGCTCAATGGCTTTACCCAGCTGCACGATCTCCTCAAAGGAACTACCGCCTTCCACCAGATCCAACATGGAAAGACGATAGATAATGATGAACTGTTCGCCGACCGCTTCACGCACACGGCGCACAATCTCAACCGCGAACTGGATGCGCTGCTCATACTCACCGCCCCACTGATCATCACGGTCATTGGTACGCGTGGCGATAAACTGGTTGATCAGATAACCTTCCGATCCCATTATCTCCACGCCGTCGTAACCGGATTCCTTCGCCAGACAGGCACAACGTACAAAATCCTGCATCTGCTGTTCGATCTGCTCTTCACTCAGCGGCTTCGGCGGGAACGGGTTGATCGGCGCTTTGATCGCCGATGGAGACACCAGCTGGGGGCTGTAGGCATAGCGCCCTGTGTGCAAAATCTGCATGCAGATCTTACCACCGGCTTCATGCACCGCATCCGTCACCACCCGGTGCTTAACCACATCCTCGTTACTCACCATCATGGCTGAACCCTGATGCACAACACCCTCTTCATTGGGGGCAATCCCCCCGGTGACGATCATCGCCAAGCCACCGCGCGCACGTTCGGCATAGAATTCCGCCATACGCTCAAATCCGTTCGGACGCTCTTCCAGCCCCAGATGCATCGATCCCATCAGGATACGGTTCTTTAACGTCGTAAAACCCAGATCCAGGGGTTGAAACAGGTTGGGATAATTCGGGTGGGTATTGTTCATCTTAATGATCCTTTGGATTCTTATTGTTTCGGCTCAGGCTTATATCAGTGCTTTGGGCTTACGCCAGTGGCTCAGTGATCGGACGCAAACCTTCATAGTCAGGCGTGGTTTTGCCCATTTTGGCGGTAAAGGTTTGTATCATATCCGTTGGCTGGAACATTCCTGCTTGCCAGGTCGCCATCATCGTCAGACTGTCCGCCACACTATGATCACGCGCATAGTTCATCATCTGCTTGGTGCCAGTCACCGCCAGTGGAGAGCGCTCTGCGATCTGCTGCGCGATCTGCATCACCTCTGCCAGCATGCTGTCCTGATCGTCAAACACCCGATTCACAAAACCGGACTGCAGCGCTTCAGCTGCAAGCATCTTACGTGCGGTATAAGCCAGCTCGCGTGCCAGACCCGGTGCGATGAGCCGCGGCATACGCTGCAACGTACCCAGATCGGCGGCCAACCCCAGCTCAGTTTCTTTCACCTGAAAGAACGCATCCGCGGTGCAGTACCGCATATCGGCCGCGCAAACCATATCCACAGCACCGCCAATACAACCACCCTGAATAGCCGTGATCACCGGCATTCTCACCTCTTCCAGCACGTTAAAGCAGGCTTGCAGCTGCTGTACCAGACGGCGCATGCCTTCAGCCTGCCGACCCCGCTCGCCCTGAAACAGGACTGGATTCGGATTGCTGAAAACTTCCAGATCCATACCCGCACTGAAGTGTTTTCCGGTTGAACTGATCACGATAACCCGCGCTTCAGCCGCTTCATCAATACTGCGGATCGCCGCGGGCAGATCCTGCCAGAACGCCTGATCCATCGAGTTGTAGGCGTCTGGTCGATTCAACTGTAAATGCGCGATATGCCCTTCCAGGGACAGGCTGAAGTTGGCGTAACTCATAGATAATCCTCACTTAGATCTTCCGATGATCGATCGGTTTTTGAGCAAACCACAGACTCAATATGCTGTGCAGATATGTACAAACCAACCCATCTTGACACCGTCAAGTTATAACTCAATGTTGACGCTGTCAAGATGCGTTGTTAGATTTCGCCCTATGACTCAGGACAAGAAGACTTATCATCACGGTGATCTACGCCAATCACTCCTTCAGGCAGCCACCGACATTATTCGCGAAGGCGGTGTGGATTCACTGTCCATGCGCAAACTGGCTGACAACGTAGGCGTCTCACGTACCGCGCCCTACCACCACTTCAAGGACAAAAACGAACTGCTCTGCGCGATCGCTGAAGCGGGGTTTAGTGACCATATCCACGCGGTCAGTGAACTGCCGCAACAACATCTCGAACTGGATAAACGGGCGCTGTTCGAGCTGTATGTCCTGAGCTACATCCGCTTCGCAGATAACAACCCCGAAACCTACGACCTGATGTTTGGTAAAGAGATCTGGAAGCTGGGCAAACCGACGGATTCGCTTAAGACAATCTCAAAGCGCTGCTTCCAGCACTGGCTGGAATGGATCGAAACCTTGCAAGCACAGCAGGTGTTGACCGATCAACACCCAACGTTGCGGGTTGCACAAGCCAGCTGGGCGACATTGCACGGCCTTTGCCGGCTGCTCAACGACGGCATCTACGTGGACAAGAATGATCTGGAAGAGATGGGACGAACAGCGGCTGCGATGTTGTTGGCACAAACTCGAACCGACTGATGAACATTGCGCTCAGAGATAGTGACGGACAACTCTATTCGTCAGGCCGGTCACCAGCGTGTAAGGGATGGTATCGCAATATCCGGCGATTTCGTTGATAGATAGGTTCTCACCCCAGAGTTCGACGCTAGCACCGATCCCCGCAGAGGGGACATCGGTCAGGTCCACGGTCATCATATCCATGGAGACACGACCGATTATCTGTGTGCGTTCTCCATTTACCATCACCGGTGTGCCACTTTTAGCCTGCCGGGGGAAACCGTCGCCATAACCCATAGCCACCGTCCCCACACGGGTTGCTCTGCCTGCGGTCCAGCTCGCACCGTACCCTACACTTTCGCCCTGTTGGATCTCGCGAATCGCGATAACCTCAGATAACAAACTCATCGCCGGTTGCAGCTGGGTCGCATGTGTCTGATCAACATCGAAGGGAGAGATACCATAAAGCATGATACCGGGACGTAACCAATCGCCTTTTGCTTCCGGCCAACCCAGTGTTGCGGGGGAGTTGGATAAACTGTGCGGGGCCTGAATTCCCTGAACGGTCTGCTGGAAACATTGGATCTGCTGGTGCGTCGCAGGGGAGCTTAGCTCATCAGCGCAGGCAAAATGGGTCATCAACACAATCTCACCGATATGAGGCAACGCGCGCAGTCGATCATAAGCGGAACGAAATTCTGTCACAGGAATGCCCAGACGGTGCATCCCGGAATCCATCTTTAACCAGACGTTGATCGGGGCTGAGGGGGTGTAACGGGATAACGCATCAATCTGATGCGTGCTGTGCACAACACTCCATAAACCGTGCTGGTCGATCAAGGGCAGTTCAGATGGATCGAAGAAACCTTCAAGCAACGTCACCGGTGCGTTCACACCGGCCTCACGCAAAACCATCGCCTCCTCAATCGAGGCAACACCAAACGCATCGGCTTCGGATTCAAGCATACGCGCCACAGCGACTGCGCCGTGGCCGTAAGCGTCCGCCTTCACCACTGCGACAGCTTTTGTCGTTGGATGCAGCGATTTCGCCAGCCGATAGTTGTGACGAATCGCATCCAGCCGAACGAGTGCCCGTGCTTTGCGACTCAAAGGTTTCTCCGGTAAGCGGCGAAAATTACTCGCCGATCACCATGATCGCTTCAACTTCAATGTCTGCTTCTTTAGGCAGCTGCTTAACAGCGTATGCAGCACGTGCAGGGTAAGGCTCTGCGAAGTAGCGGGACATCACTTCGTTAACGGTTCCGAAGTATTTCAGATCAGACAGCAGGATGGTGACTTTAACCACGTCAGCCAGCGTACCGCCGGATGCTTCAGCAATCGCATTCAGGTTCTGGAAAACGCGCTCAGCCTGAGCTTCAAACGATTCGGTAACCATCTCCATTGTTTCTGGCACCAGAGGGATCTGGCCGGAGATATATACAGTGTTACCCGCTTTCACTGCCTGTGAGTAAGTACCGATTGCTGATGGGGCATTTTCAGTGCTGATGATGCTTTTGTTCATGAGTGTTCCTTCAAGACTAAAAAGACTAATTAGTTGATTACACGCTCAACCCGGTGCAGGACAAGTCGGGCCAAATCAGGTGACGTCCATATAATGACAGCAAAAAAGAAAAAAAACAGAGGCGGGAAAGCCCTCGCCTCCAAAGGTCATCGGACGTCATGAAGTGGGTTAAACGTTTACAGGGGCGGACCGGCACGTAACCGATCCACACAGCTGTCTTAACTGTAGCGGGCCACGGACAGGCCTGCTGTGCTGATGTGCGGTTCACGACCACACATCAGATCGGCAACATAACGGCTGCTGCCCAAAGACATGGTCCAGCCCAATGTACCGTGGCCGGTGTTGAGGAACAGACTCTTGTACTTAGTTTCACCCAGTACCGGCACGCTGTCCGGCGTCATTGGACGCAAGCCACTCCAGAATTCTGCTTTGGAGAGATCACCACCGCCGTGGAACAGGTCGTCCACCACGTGATCAACGCTGGCGCGGCGCTTCTCTGGCAAGCCCAGATCGTAACCGGTAATTTCTGCGGTACCGCCCACACGGATACGGTCATCAAAGCGGGTCACAGCGACTTTATAGGTTTCATCCATCACGGTAGACACCGGGGCGCGACTTTCATCAACAATCGGCAGCGTCAGGGAGTAACCTTTGATTGGGTATACCGGCACTTTGATGCCGATCTGCGCCAGCAGTAACGGGCTGTAACTACCCATCGCAACAACATACTTGTCAGCCGTCAGAAAACCGGCAGATGTGTGAACGCCCGTCACGTCACCTTTTTCAACGTCCAGCGCATCAACGCTGGTGTTAAACATAAACTTCACACCCAGTGCTTCACACTCTTTAGCCAGAGACTGGGTAAACTTGAAGCAATCACCGGTTTCGTCGCCCGGCAGGCGTAATCCACCCACAATCTTTTCGTTCACGTACGCCAGAGCAGGCTCTGCCTTCACACACCCTGCGGTATCCAGTGCTTCAAATGGCACATCGCACTCTTTCAGGATCGCCATATCTTTGGCAGCACTGTCCAGCTGCTTCTGGGTACGGAATAGCTGCAACGTACCACCGGTACGCTGTTCGTAATCAATGTCAATTTCGTTGCGCAGATCCACAAAGCAGTCGCGGCTGTATTCAGCAATACGCAACATACGCTCTTTATTCACAGCGTAGGCCGCTTCGCTACAGTTACGCAGCATTTTGCTCATCCAGATGTACATGCTACTGTCGAGCTTTGGCTGGATAGCGAGCGGGGCCAGATCCTGCATCATCCATTTCATCGCTTTGATTGGAACGCCAGGCGCGGCCCAAGGCATCGCATAACCGGGTGAAATCATCCCTGCATTGCCGTAGCTAGTTTCGAGCGCAGCTTCAGGCTGACGGTCCACGACAGTGACCTCGTGACCTTCTTTAGCCAAATACCACGCGTTGGTTACACCGATTACGCCACTGCCAAGCACAAGAACTTTCATTGATCACCTCTGATTATTATTTGATCTATACGAGATATATAACCATTCTATGATAAGATCGTCAGAATATTTCTTTGTATTTGATCAGTTATCAGATAACAATCTAATAAAAAATAATAAGCGCAGAAAATATTATGGAATCCAAGCGTAAGCCTTTGAAAAAAAGAAAGTTTGACCGAATTGATCGCAACATTTTGCGGATCTTGCAGCAGGAAGGTCGTATCTCCTACACGGAGCTTTCAGACCGTGTGGGACTCTCAACCACGCCTTGTATGGAGCGTGTAAAACGGCTGGAAAAGGATGGTGTCATTGAAGGCTACTACGCGCGCATCCATCCGGAAGCACTGGATTATCATATGCTGGTGTTTGTGGAAATATCCCTTTCCTATCAATCACCGGACGCGTTTGGTCTCTTCAACCAGGCGGTGAAGAAGCTGCCTTATATACAGGAGTGCCATCTAGTCTCCGGTGATTCCGATTACCTGCTGAAAGCACGCATCAGTGATATGTCGCAATACCGTGAGCTGCTGGGCGATATGCTGCTGACACTGCCGGGGGTAAAAAACTCGAAGAGTTACATCGTGATGGAAGAGGTTAAAGAGACTCAGGAACTGCCGGTTCCGGATCGCTAAGGAAGCGTCTGTAACCAGTCTCTCAAAACACGGGCGCTTGACCCTTCTGCGGTTCCTTTAGGGATCAACAGGTAGTAGTCACAACAGGACGCTACCGGTGGGAAAGGAGCGATCAGGCGCCCGGACTCTAATTCCTCGGATACCAGCGATCCCCGCGCCAGCGCAATCCCCAGACCCGCATCCGCCGCCGCAATCGCCATATCTGCCCGGTTAAAGTAGTGCCCCCGGGTACTGGAGACATTGTTTAATCCACACTGATCCAACCAGTATCGCCACTCCGCATCACGCGGTGAGTCCGGCCAGGGCATGGAATCATGCAACAGTGAGATTTTCTGCCAAACCGCCGGATCGTCCCAATCGGCATCCGGCATATAATTGGGGCTGGTCACCGGCAACAAGGTTTCGTGCATCAACAACTGCGCTTCAAAGTCCTGATACTCACCATTGCTGTAATCAATCGCCAGATCAAAATCGCCGCCAGTTAGATCCAACAAGGCAGCATCGGCATAGGTTTCAACACGGATATCCGGAAACTTGCGATTAAACGTACGCAGGTGGGGGATCAGCCATTTGAAGACGAATGATGGCGTGGATTTGAGACGAACCACATCTTCGGCATTCCGTTTCTGGAGCATCTCGACTACCGCTTCGATCGCCTCTACCGATTGCTGCGTCACGAGCAATAACTCTTTACCTTCCGGGGTCAGAAGGATACCCCGTGGTTGACGTTCAAACAGCTTCATCCCCAGCTTGTCTTCCAGCTTTCGAATCTGCTGACTCACAGCTCCGGTGGTCACGGATAACTCTTTGGCGGCATCGGAAAAGCTAAGAAGTCGACCACAGGCTTCAAAATGAACCAGTGAAGCCAATGTCCGGGAGGTGAGTTTTGTCATCTATGACCTGTAGAAAATGCAGCCTTTAGTAAAACTAAACAGCCTTTAAGAAACTATCGTTTGTTTTATTACTGATCTGATCAGACAATAGTCTAATCATTTAAAGCAGGAATAGCGATGACCTCTCTGAACATTACTGCGGACGAAAACTCTCTGCTGAGTACCGGTCAGCCTTTAGTCTGGCTGAACCCTAACTATCTGAATGCAGAGGCCGCACCAGAGACTCCGGACATCGCAGGAATCTACGATGCAGAAGCACGTTTGTTACGTTTTGCACCGCTACTCAGCATCCTGTTTCCTGAATTGATCGAGGCTGATGGCCTGATTGAATCCCCTCTTCTTCCTGCTCCCACGCTCAACACAGCCATCAACCCTCTTGGGGGGCAACTCTTCCTTAAAGCCGATCATGAGTTGCCTGTCGCCGGTTCGATCAAAGCCCGGGGCGGTATCCACGAAGTCTTATGTTTTGCTGAACAGCTCGCCCTTGAAGCTGGCTTACTTGCCGATACCAATGATGACTATACGAAACTTGCGCAAGAAGAAGGCCGCGCACTGTTTGCGGATTACACCATGGCCGTTGGCAGCACCGGAAATCTGGGGCTGAGTATCGGCATTATGGGTGCCGCACTGGGGTTCAATGCTGTGGTGCACATGTCATCGGATGCCAAAGAATGGAAGAAAGAACGCCTGCGTCATCGCGGTGTAAAAGTGGTGGAGCACACTGCCGATTACGGAGCCGCCGTTGCCGCAGGCCGTGCCGAGTCCGACGCTGATCCACGCAGCTATTTTGTGGACGACGAAAACTCTCCCCGCCTGTTTATGGGCTATGCGGTGGCTGCCTTACGTTTAAAGCAGCAATTGGACGCAGCAGGCATCGAGATCAACGCGGACACACCATTGTTCGTATATCTTCCTGCCGGCGTAGGTGGCGCCCCCGGTGGAATCACATTTGGCCTGAAAACCCTATTTGGCGAGAACGTCCATTGTTTCTTCGCTGAACCGGTACAGGCACCCTGCATGCTATTGGGCATGGCAGGTGATGCGGGACAGGAACCTGTTCCGATCTACGAATTGGGTTTGCAGATTGATACCGATGCCGATGGGTTAGCGGTAGGGACTGCATCCCAATGGGTGTGTGATGCAGTGCGTCATCAGGTTTCCGGTGTGTATACGGCAACTGATGAATCACTGTATAGGCACCTTCATCAGCTAAAAAAGCTGGAAAATGTCGAAGTAGAGCCATCAGCAGCTATAAGTTGTCGTGGTCCGGCTATGCTTAACACAGGCACGGGCAAACAGTATCTGAACGCCCAAAATGTAGCTAACTCATTGAAAAATAGTATACATATCGCCTGGTTAACCGGTGGCTCGTTTGTCCCTGATAAGGAATATCAACACTATCTTGAAAAAGCGATAAAAATTTCCAATTGA
>NZ_JBFGYC010000004.1:0-29695 GCF_041587635.1 Pontibacterium sp.
AAAATCACGTTCAAACCGTCAAAATCTTTTATTGAATACTCAAAAAGCACACTTAGCCTTATAGAAACGTATTAATAGATCAAATAGTTCTAAAAACAACTCAAATAAAACTCTTTAAAAACAACAAGTTACAAACAAATCCAAAACATATTACACCCCCTGCAAAAACCTTAAAAATCTCTTAAAAAACAATCACTTAACAACCATAGAATCTGGCCGAAAATTTGTGATAGATCATTATTAGATTTATAATGATCATATATTAAAAATAAACATTCATCAGAGGATTAAGACGATGCAAGAACGTGAAATAAAGTTGCTTTTTAAGGCAGGTGTTTTCGATTCTTGTCAGGCTATTCCGATCTCAATGGCACGTGGATGGACGCTAAAATTCATCACGAAACAGAGCGAAGTCATCACGCTCGAACTGCAACGTTCAAAAGATGAGCGTGAGTTTAAAAGCCTTGATGGCGCCGCAGCCGTCGCTCGGCGAATAGGTTTTGAATGGCTGAACGTACAAATTGGTGATCTGAAGTGGCGTGAGAAAGTCTGATTTTTCGTGATTGCTCACAGAAAAGGATCAGCGACGCCTGCGTGTTAGATACATGCGTTGTTTTGCCCGTTGAGTGTCGGGGCGATAGCATTTGTCTGATCGATAAGACACACGGGATCAAGCCGGAACTTTTATAAGGTCTGGGCAGATATCTGCGGAAAAAGTGTAGAGCTAAGCCTCTGAGCACAGGCCTGAACGGCCGGAACCTGATCAGGTCCCGGTGGGTGGATAGCTATCGACGTGTTGTGATAGCCATCGGCAGATTACAAACTGATACGACCCGCATCCAATTCATCTGCGGTCGCTTCGCGTACATCGATCACTTCTACGTCAAACGTCAGTGCTTTGCCTGCGTAGGGGTGGTTACCGTCAACGGCGACTTCTTCATCGTTAAATTCAACAACCGTCACCAATTGAAGTTCACCGTTTTCATCTTCGACCTGACAGGGTAAGCCAACCTTCAGCTCCATACCTTCAAACGCTGAACGGTTCAGGATCTCTACCAGATCTTCGTCACGCTCACCGTAACCCTCTGATGGCATCAACGTTACCGTAAACTTATCCCCAACCTCATGACCTTCCAACGCCTTTTCCAGCCCCGGAACGATGTTGTTATGGCCATGCAGGTACGGCAAAGGCTCACCACCGCGCGATCCATCCAGTACTTTTTTCTTGCGATCGATCAGTGCGTAGTGAAAGGACACAACGCGGTCCTTGGTAATATTCATGCAAATGACTCCTTTAATTCTAAAACCTGTGAGATCCAGTGGCCCAGCTCGTTCAGCTCTTCTGGCGATACTTCATGGGCTATCGGATAGTTATGCCATTCGGGTTCATAGCCCTGCTGTTCCAGCTCCAACACCGCCTGCTCTCCCAGAGAATAGGGCACAACATCGTCCATCACACCATGTGCAAGCCAGATCGGCAGCTTAGCATTCGCCGCCGTTTTATCTTCTCTGATACGCTGGCTAGTCGCGATATAAGTGGATAAAACAACCAAGCCGCCCAGACGCTGGGGATAACAAAGCCCGGCATGGTAGGCCACTGCGCCACCCTGTGAGAACCCTGCCAGAATAATCCGCTCGGGTTGTATGCCCCGTGCAATTTCACGGGCGATCAGCGCATTGACCTGCTCTACCGATACCATCAGGCTGTCTTCATCGATCTTACGTTCAATATCAATCGATAAAATGTCGTACCAGGCTGGCATTGGCCAACCGTTGTTGATGGTGACCGGGCGCACCGGGGCATGAGGGAAAACAAAACGTATCTGTGCCTCTGCCGGTAAATTGAGAAATGGAACAGCAGGCACAAAATCATCGCCGCTGGCCCCTAAACCATGCAGCCATATGACCGCCGCATCGGCTTCGCCCTGAGGTTCAATAATCTCTGTTGGTAGCAGGGTATCTGTCATGGCTGTAACCGCTCAATGATCCACTGATTATTTTCAAGACGATAAGTAAAGCGATCATGCAGACGATTTTCACGCCCCTGCCAGAACTCAAAGCGGGTCGGTTTCAAAATATAACCACCCCATTCTTCCGGATGGGGAATATCACCATCCGGATGGGCATCCTGCAATGCCTGAACTCGTGACTCAAGCGTTTCACGGCTGTCCACAACCGCACTCTGACAAGAGGCAGCAGCACTCAGACGGCTACCGACAGGACGCTCGTTAAAGTATTTCTCACCCTGTTCAAGTGGCAACTTTTCCACCGTTCCCTGCACACGCACCTGACGCTCCAGACCGTACCAATAGAACATCAGTTCTGCCTGAGGATTTTCCGCCAGCTCCTGACCTTTGCGGCTGCGGTAATCGGTATACCAGGCAAAGCCCTGATCATCAAAATGCTTCAACAACACAATACGCGCCGATGGCATACCACTTTTACTGGCCGTTGCCAGTGTCATTGACGTGGAGTCATCCGGCGAAACCTCTGTCGCCTTTTTCATCCACAGGGCAAACTGCTCTACCGGATTATCCTGCAATTCTTCGCGTTGCAGGGCTTTGGCCACATACTCGCGGCGCAAAGCGGTGTAATCGTTGCTCATCGTCTATCTCTTCATAACAGGTGTGGGTCCCGGCTCACACGATTTATGTATAACGCCGGAGAATCGTCTCTACCTCATATTGGTAACTACGACCGAATAGGGAGAGATGGTTCAGTAAATGCCATAAATTGTAAAGCTCTATCCGGTCTCGCCAGTCAGGCAAGACTGATGAATTGGCTTCATATGCGTCATAAAAGTCCGGCTCAAACCCACCAAACAAACAGGTCATTGCCAACTCAGCTTCAGGCCATCCCTGATAGACCGCCGGATCAATCAACACCGGCCAACCATCGGGTCCGGTAAGAACATTGCCCGACCACAGGTCACCGTGAAGCAGTGCAGGCGCCTGCTCGGGAATAAGGTCCGGCAGGCACTCACTGATGCGCTCAATTCGATTCAGATCGCCCAGGGAAAGCAACGCTTTATCCACACAGATCTCTCCCAGATATCGCAGACGGTGTTCAGCAAAGAAACGATACCCATCAGCACATTGAGTATTGGGCTGACGGGTCGCGCCACACCAAGTGTCATGCGCATAGCCGAATAGGTCCATCGACCGGCGATGCTGATAGGCCAACCCCTCACCCAAACGGACCATGAATGCGGGCTGGCGATGACCTGCTGGCAGATATTCCATCAACAAACTTTGTTCGGAATACCAGTAAACATGCGGAACCGTTATCCCCCCGGCCCTGCCTAGCGCTTCCAATCCGTCCGCTTCCGCAGCAAACTGAGGCGGCTCAGCATCTTTTTGCTGCTTTAAGAAATACTGCTGGCCATCACTCAGTGTTATGCAGAAGCATTGCGCTATGCAGCCACCACTCAGAGGGACCCCAGACAGAATACTGAGTGCTTTTGACTCAAGCCAAGCTTGTAAGGCATCGTCAGATAACATACAAAGGAACCTCAGCAACCCATGGATTTCGTGTGAATATGCGTATTGCTCTACTGATAATTGTGGCGCTTTTTGTCTCCGGATGCAGTCCCGATAACGTCCGCTCCTTTAATATTCGCAATCTTGCCAAATCGGATATCGATATGGTTGCCGATAGCCACCGTCAGGAACTGAATACACTGATCCGTCAATTGACGATCAAGCTGTATAAACGTAACCCTCGGGAACTGTCTAAAACACCACGTATGACCGTTGATCTGCGTGTACAACAGATTCTGGCACCGCCGCCCTCAGGAGGCTATCCCGAGCTACAGGGACGTTCGGGTAATGATGCAATGCAACTGGCACTGACTGAAAGCTACCGAGGGGACCGGGTATTTGCCCTGATGGCCGGCATTCGCTCAATGATTGATGCCGCTTTTGGCTATAAGCAGGAGTTTTTTCTACTGGACGAACTGGACCAGCAAAAGCTCTACAACAGCGCCCGAAATCTGGAAACGGTGGCGTGGCAACTGAACAACCGGAAGAACGCATCAGGTCAGCCACTGCTGCTCGCCAACGGCATCTCCCGCGAGGGGATCATAAACCTCAGCTTTGAACGGGTGCTGGGCAAGATGATTGCTCTGCAGGATATGCTGGCAACAATCATCGCCGATACAACAGACCGTAACATTAAGAACGTTGTACATAAGGCCGCATCGCTGACCTTCCTGCCAATCTGAACGAAAAAAGGCGCGGTTAATCCGCGCCTTTTTCAGTCAGTTATTTCGCCTGTCGTTTATCGCTTAACGGCTTTCCATCGACCGGATAAACGCATCAGATTCCTTAATCGCCAGCTGCATATCCCGCATCAACAAGTTGATCTCCTGACGCATACCGCTAAATTCGCCTTTCAACGCGCCAATCGCCCGGGCATTCAGGTTATGCTTGAGGTACAGCACGTTGTCCTGCAACGAAGATAAAACCGGATCCATACGCTTCTCCGCACGCTTCATACTGCGCAGCAACTCAGCGTAGCGCTGGCGGGTTTCACGTAACTTACGGGCACTCTGATTACGCAGCTCCCGGCTGCTGTATTTATCCAGCTCTTCGTTCCACTCTTCAAACAGATCTGCGGCAACGGTTTCGACTTTTTCGATCCGGTTACGTACGTCAGACGCGGCATCCACACTGTCGTCATACTCGGCTTTCAGCTCGTTGTAGACCTTATCCAGCTGACCACCATCAAACTGCACCACTGAACGAAACTGCTCCAGCGCATCCTGAAACTGCTCCTGCGCATCGGCTTGTGAGTCGCGAGCATCCACTACCCGGTCCACCAGAATGTCCCGTTTATGCACACCAACCTGCTCCATCGCTGAGTAGTAAGCGGTCTGGCAACCGGTCAGTGCAACCAGCAAAGTGGTGCTCAGCAAAGCACGAATTATCAGTTTCATGAGTGTCCTTCCGTTTCTTCCAGAGGTTTATTGATCTGGATATCAAAAATCTTATGGTTTTCGTTCAGCAGCAGTGTCACATCGGCCCGTCCCGGCATCTCATCCAGCATATGGCGGGTCAGTCGTTCGTAATGCTGGATAAAACGTTTGATCTGCCCTTCGTCCATGATCCGCAAGTGGTCCGTGGGCTGCTGCGTATCGTAGATATATTTCACCCGCTCAGCCAGTTTCTTCTCCTGCAGAGAGCGCCATTCAAAAACAGCGTCCATACTAGGCACTTTCAGCATCAGCAAGACATCCATCATCGCGTACAGGCTTGCATACTCTGCCTGCAACTGAGCGTTGACGTAACGGCGCCACTCCGCGTCCTGATCTTCATGCTGTTCCAGTTCATTGATCGCAGAAGACAGCGCGTCCTCAGTCTGTGGCGTTGCTCCCACACACCATCCCTCAAGTACAATCACATCGGCCGGACCAAACCATTCCTGCCACACTTCAGAGGAACAGCGATCATCGATCGATTTATCAAACACCGGAATCTTAGTGACCCGGCTATCATCGCCACTGCACAGGGATTCCAGAATATCGATCCCAAGCTGAACGTCATGTGTACCAGGCACACCCCGCGTGGCCAACAACGGATGGATATCCTCACCCAGCTGTTCACGTTCAGCATGGGTGCGATACAGATCATCAATGGAAAAACCCACGACCTTAAGGTCGAACCCTTCGGTCAAAATCACTTCCAGCAGGTTAAACAGGGTTGATTTCCCGGCGCCTTGCGCACCGTTAATCCCCACGACCAACGGCCCGGGTTGCAGCTGTTTACGACGCGCCAGCCACGCCCCCAACGGCACATAAATAGACTCAAACATCTCCACCAACCCGATATCCACTTTCAGGGACTCAAGGGTGGAAGCAAACGCCTTTTCAACCGCATCAACGGCATAACGGCGCTCTTTATAACTGAGACAAAGCTGCTCTTCAGGCCAGTGGGTTAATACACTCATCGATACCTCTACTACGCGTTATTATTATAATGTTCAGCCTTAGCGCTGATGTCGGCGCAACCAGTCTTGCACCCACTGGATCTGATCATCTTCCATCAAAGACGGCGCATGACCAATACCCGGCAGGCTTAATAACTCCATCTCAGGTCGTTGTGCCTGCATCTGTTGCACCGTATCGGCGCTGAGGATATCTGATTCCTCTCCCCAGATCAGCGCCTGATGACAATTCACGGCCTGCCAGAAGAGTGAAAGATCGATGTCATTCGCGGCATTGGCTGCCGTGGCGGTCGCGATGGCCGGGTCATAATGAATCGCCAGCTGTCCGTCGTCCAACTCCCGCACACCGTGCTTAGCCAGATGAGCCCACTGCTGATCGCTGATATTTTTCAGGGCGGTGTAGTTCATACGCATAAACTGTTCCACCTCCTGCATGGAAGCAAAACGCTTATCGCCCAGATATCCACTGATACGCTGCAACGCACTGCTGGGGATAAAACTGCCCACATCATTGATAATCAGGCTGTGGATAGGTGAATTTGGCATCGCCGCCAGACACATCCCAATAATGCCACCCATGGATGTGCCCAACCAATCGACTTTATCAACGTCCAGGCGCGCTAACAGCGCAGTCATATCACTCAGATACTGAGGGATACCATACTCCACGCCTGCCGGTAACCAGTCAGATGTACCACGCCCCACCACATCCGGACAAATAACACGGTAGTCCCGCGCCAGTACTTTGGCGATATCATCAAAATCACGACTGTTGCGCGCCAGACCATGTACGCACACCAACACCCGATCGTTTTCGGCGCTGCCCCACTGACGGTAAACCATGCGGTGAAAACCCTGCCCATTAAGGCAGAGCACTGAATCCGTATGCATTGATTGCCTCCCTGCGTGGCACAGAAGGTTCCTGTGTACGCCGTAGATGATTGAACTAAATAAGAAAGTGGTTCGTACTGTAAAGAATCTAAAGTATCACGCGGTTAAGAATTGTAAAGTTGGCTGGTAGCAACATGAATATCCGCTAATATAGGGCGACGGTTAATGTTATAAGGCCCGCACCCCATGCGGACATACAGGGATATACTGAATCTATGACGCAGGCTCTTCAGTCGGGGCAACAACGCACCCGTTCATCCACGTTTTTTAAATGGCTGCTGCCACTGTTGTTCATTGCCATCGCAGTCGCTGTTTTCATGTACATGCGCGCAACCAAACCGCAGGCGCCTTCGCGCCCGGTTGCTGAAAAGATCTGGGCCGTCAGCGTCACCCCAGCCAGTCTCGAAGCGCATCAGCCTGAACTGGTCCTGTATGGCAAAGTAGAAACGCCACGCATGAGTACGCTGTCCGCTGCTGTGACGGCCTATGTACAAACGGCTCCTACGGACGCTGGGCGCACCTTCAGCGCCGACGAAACCCTGCTGCAACTGGATGACCGCGACATTCGTTTGCTGGTTGCCCAGCGTGAAGCGGATCTGCACAATGCTGAGGCCCAGCTCTCCGCCGAAAATGTGCGTTATAACGCGGATCTGAAAGCCCTCAAGATCGAAAAGAACCTACTGGCGCTGAGCAAACAGAGTGTCAGCCGAATCGAAAACCTGAATAAACGCAATCTGACCAGTCAGGAACAACTCGACAACGCCCGTCGCAGCGCCCAACAGCAGGCATTATCCCTGAATACCCGTCAGCAGGCGATCAACGACCACCCCAACCGCCTGAAACAGATCACCGCCAGTGTTACCCGTACAAAAGCACTCTACGACACCGCCTTACTGGACCTGGAACGCACCCGTATCAGCACCTCTTTTGATGGTCGTATTGCTCAGCTGCATGTCGCACCGGGTGACCGGGTACGCAGCGGTGATCCGCTGTTGACGGTCTACGGCCTTGATCGCCTTGAAGTCCGTGCACAAGTACCCTCTCGTATCCTTCCGCTGATCCGCAATGCACTGAACGATCAGGGCACGATCAGCGCCAGCAGCCAACTGGATGAACAGCAATTGGCTCTGCAGCTGGACCGTCTGGCCGGTGAGGTCAACAGCGGCCGTGCCGGGGTGGATGCCTTTTTCCGGATCGAATCCAGCACATCACTGCCTGAACCCGGCCGTTCCGTGGCGATTGATCTGAAATTACCCGTGCAGCAAAACGTTGTCGCGCTGCCACCGCAGGCCCTGTACGGCACCAACCGTATCTACCGGATTGTCGATGATCGACTGGAAGCCATCGACGTAGAACGTGTGGGTGACATCACCACCGACAGCGGTAAAACCCGCATTCTGGTGCGCAGTGCCGATCTGCAGCAAGGTGACAGCGTTGTTACGACCCAGCTACCGAACGCAATCTCGGGCCTGAAAGTACGCGAGGCTGGGAAATGAAAACCTATCAGGGACCGCTGCAAAACCTGACAGCGGTTTTCGCCTCACACCGGGTGGCCGCCAATTTGCTGATGGTGCTGATGATCCTGGCCGGTATCTGGGGCATCAAGAAACTCAATACCCAGTTCTTCCCCAACTTTGAGCTGGATATCATCACCATTCAGGTAACCTGGAGTGGCGCGGCCGCTGAAGATATCGAACGCTCGATCATCCTGCCGATTGAGGAAGAACTAAAATCCCTGCCCGATATCGATACCTACTACTCAACCGCCAATCAAAGCATTGCCTCGATCCGTCTGGAAGTGAAAGAGGATGCGGACAGCGACTTCCTGCTCGATGAAGTGAAGCAGAAGATCGACAGCATTGAGCAGGACTTGCCCGGGGATGCCGAACGCCCGCTGGTACAGAAGATTATCCGCTATGAAAATGTCGCCAGCCTGCTGGTCTCCGGCGATAACGTCGCTCTGGACGAATTGCGGCCGATGGTGCGCGAGTTTGAACACCAATTACTTCAGGTAGGTCTGAGCAAGATTGAATTCACCGGTCTGCCTGATCAGGAGATCGCTATTCAGGTGCCATCACGCCAGCTACATGAGCTGGACATGACCCTGAACAATGTGGCCACCAGCATCCAGCAACGCAGTATCGACCTGCCTGCCGGTACCGCGGCCAAAGGTGATGGCTCGCGCCAGATTCGTAGTTTGAGCCAGCAACGAGACGTTGAAGGCTTCCGTCAGCTGCCACTGTTTACCGACGAAAGTGGTCGTCTGATCCGCTTGGGCGATGTCGCCGATATCGAACTGCGCCCCAAAGACAAACAGATCGAGCTGTTCTATCAGGGTTCACCCGCGGTACTGGTGCGCGTGCGCCGTACTGAAAACGAAGACACCCTGAAAACGGCCAAAATCCTCAACGATTGGCTGGCAAAAACACAACCGCTGTTGCCACCCAACATCAAGATTATCGCCTTTGACGAACGCTGGCAGCCGGTAAAAGAACGTATCAATCTACTGCTGAAAAACGGTCTGGGTGGTCTGGCGCTGGTCATCTGTATCCTCTTCCTGTTCCTCAACGCCCGCGTCGCCGCGTGGGTCACCGTGGGGATACCGATCTCCTTCCTCGCCACACTGGCGGTGCTGTATGTTATCGGCGGCTCGATCAATATGATCAGCCTGTTTGGTTTGATTATGGCGCTGGGGATCATTGTCGATGATGCGATTGTCGTCGGCGAAGACACCCTCACCCACTTGAAGATGGGAGAACCCGGTCTGCAGGCTGCCATTGGTGGTGCCCACCGGATGTTGCCCCCCGTAATGGCCTCCTCCATGACCACCATTGCCGCCTTCCTGCCCTTGCTGCTGCTCGAAGGACGCATTGGTAATATCCTGATCGATATTCCCACGATCATTATCTGCGTGATTGTGGCCTCGCTGATCGAGTGTTTCCTGATCCTGCCTGGGCATCTGCATCACAGCCTGCACAAAGCCTCTGATCTGCATCCGTCCAAACTGCGTCTTAAACTGGATGCCGGTTTTGAGCACTTCCGCGATCAGATTTTTCGCCCCGTTGTGACGCGTGCACTGGAATTTCGCTGGGCCACCATTTTCGGTGCGTTCGCCATATTCCTGATAGCCATAGCCCTGGTTGCAGGTGGTCGTATCAAGTTTAACTTTTTCCCCGCCGTGGAACGGGAAAGCATTACTGCCAACGTGCAGTTTGCTGCCGGTACCGATCGCGCCAGTGTGTCTGACTTTCTGAATCACCTCGATACAACACTGTGGGAGACCGATGCAGAGTTGGATGAAAAGGTGGTTAAAGTCGCCTTTATTCAGGAACGTCAGGCCGATTTTAGTCGCACCAGCGTGAACTCGTTTAAAGGCGATGAATTCGGTGCCCTGAAGATCGAGGTCTATTCCGCCGACAGCCGCGTCACCACCAATAAACAATTGATTGCCGCATGGCGGGAACGTATTCAGCTGCCACCGGGGATCGAAAAATTCTCTATCGATCAGGCACGCTCAGGACCGTCCGGCAAACCAATTGAGGTCAAACTGACCGGCCCCAACATGGACAACCTGAAAGCCGCATCGCTGGAGCTGCAAGATGTTCTGAAAAGTTACAATGGCTTGTCTAACGTGGATGACGATCTGCCATTTGGTAAGTCTCAGCTGATCTATGAACTCACCCCAGCGGGCAAAGCCGCAGGGTTAACGCTACAAGCGGTGGGTCGCCAGTTACGCGCCTCATTTGATGGTATTGAAGTACAAAGCTTCTATACCGGTCAGGAAGAGGTCGAGGTCCGGGTCGTACTACCCAATGCCGAACGAGACCGCTTACGTGCCGTGGAACAGCTACCGATCATACTGCCCAACGGCGGCACCACCTTGCTGGCGAACGTCGTGCAGTTCCGCGCCAAACAAGGCCTGGATACTCTGCAGCGCGTAGACGGTCAGCTGGCACTCAATGTCACGGCGGATCTGGATGAGGCCGCGGCCAACGCCAACGAGATTATCGCCTCACTCAAAGCTAAAGAGCTGGATACGATTACCAGCCGGTACGGTATTCAGGCCACCTTTGAAGGCGCTAACAAGCGTGAACGCCGCACCATGGCCGACATGCAGATGGGCGTATTCCTCGCGCTGACGCTGATCTTTATCATTCTGGCGTGGGTATTCGCATCTTACACCTGGCCGATTGCGATCATGCTCGCGATTCCGCTGGGGCTGACCGGCGCTATCCTCGGTCACGGCTTACTCGGTATTGATCTGACTATTCTGTCACTGTTTGGCTTCTTTGGACTCTCAGGCATCGTAATTAACGACTCTATCGTCCTGATCACCTTCTATAAGAAGCTGCGCAGCACCGGTATGGAAGTGCGTGAAGCGGTGATTGAAGCGGCCTGTCAGCGTCTGCGCGCCGTACTACTAACCTCGCTGACCACTATTGCAGGTCTGACACCGATCCTGTTCGAAACCTCATTGCAGGCCCAATTCCTGATCCCGATGGCGGTATCCATTGTATTTGGTCTGGCCTACGGTACGGTACTGATCCTGCTGTTCGTACCGTCGATGTTAACGGTGATCGAAGGCGGCCGGGCCATGCTTGGGCGTAAACCGGAAGTGTCGTTGAATCTGGATGCCTGAGGCGAGAAAACCGCTTGAAAGAATGGGCAAATAGGGAGCGTTTAACGCTCTCTATTTGCGGTATATGATCAAATGCGTTAAATGGAATGCGCGGATTACAACGCCCGCGTCAGGGTATAGTCGTCGAGTGTCTGACGAATCAAGTTGCTGGACTGCTCATCCATACTGAGTGCTTTAAATCCCATCTGATACAGGTCCTGCCGTTTTCGTACGGTATGGATCAATCGACAGTGACTGCGTACCGGTAACGCCTGTAATCCGAAATAGATATCCACCTCTATCGGAAACGCGGGTTTATGTGCCTGAACAGCGTGGAACATCTGGTCATTTCCCTCGACCAACATCCCCCCCACACTGAGATTAAGTATTATCACGTCTACCGACACATTCTCCGACAAAATCATTTCTGCGGGCAATTTGGTCGGCATACGTGGATGCATGCGAAGTTCTGAGTGCATCTGTGACTCCTTTTCTGCTCATCACTCAGGATAGCAAAGCGATGATTGAGTGGCCGTTCAGACCGCCAAAATCGCCGCAAATACTGATCTGATCAACCAATCCGTAGGGTCTCAAACTGTAAGTTGTAAAATCCCAACCCTTTTAGTCGGATTTGCACTTAATCGCCGCGCCACAATTCTGTATAATTCCCGGCCTTATTGTGCGCAGAAAACCTGCACTCCGGAGCACGCTCTGGCATTTACGTGCCGAAAGCAGCGCCCCATCATTCAGGTGTATTAGGACATTCGATGAACAAAGATCTCAGCCTCCTGCAGCCTTACCCGTTTGAAAAACTGACCGCGCTGAAAGCGCAGGTTACGCCACCCTCCAATCTGGAACACATTGCGTTTTCCATCGGTGAGCCAAAACACCCTGCCCCTGAGTTTGTGGCAGAGTGTCTGAACGACAATATGGCCCGCCTCTCCAACTACCCGACCACTAAGGGTCTGCCGGAGCTGCGCAAGTCGATTGCTGATTGGTGTGAGCGCCGCTTCAAACTGCAGGCCGGTTCTGTTGATCCTGAAGCCAACGTGCTGCCGGTGAATGGTACCCGTGAGGCGATCTTTGCATTCACTCAGGCGGCGGTGAACCGTCGCGATGACGCCTTGGTGATCTCACCGAATCCGTTCTACCAGATCTACGAAGGTGCCGCGTATCTGGCCGGTGCCAAACCGTTCTACCTGAACTGTCTGGCAGAAAACGGCTTCATCCCGGATTTTGATGCGGTATCTGAAGACGTATGGCAGCGCTGCCAGCTGTTGTTCCTGTGTTCACCAAGCAACCCAACGGGTGCGGTAACTGATCTGGAAACACTGCAGAAGCTGATCAAACTGTCTGATAAGTACGACTTCATCGTCGCATCAGACGAATGTTACTCCGAAATCTATCTGGACGAAGCACAACCACCTGTAGGGTTGCTGGAAGCTTGTGCCGACATGGGCCGTCACGACTACAAAAACTGTGTAGTGATGCATAGCCTGTCCAAGCGCTCCAACCTGCCGGGGCTGCGCTCAGGCTTTATCGCCGGTGATGCCGCACTGCTGGGACCTTTCCTGCAGTACCGCACGTACCACGGCTGCTCTATGCCGGTTCAGCATCAGCTGGCTTCGATTGCGGCCTGGAACGACGAAAACCACGTGTTGGAAAACCGTGATCAGTACCGCCGTAAGTTCGACGCAGTGGTCGAAATTCTGTCTCCGGTGATGGACGTACAGAAACCGGATGCCAGCTTCTACCTGTGGGCGAAAACACCTATCGACGATGACAAATTCGCACAAGGTCTGTTCGAACAGCAGAACCTGACGGTACTGCCGGGTCGATATCTGTCCCGTGAAACCGACGGTGTATTGCCGGGTGCCGGTTATGTACGTATGGCGTTGGTTGCCACGCTGGAAGAGTGTATCGAAGGTGCTCACCGTATCCGTAAATACGTTGAATCGCTGTAAGCACAGTGACGACAGGGTAAAGTCATATGATTACGATGTACGGTATTAAGAACTGCGACACCATCAAAAAGGCCCGCAAATGGCTGGAAGCTGAAGGCATTGAATATCAGTTTCATGATTATCGTAAAGACGGTCTGGACGCCAACCAGTTGAAAAGCTGGGTGAGCGAACTGGGTTGGGAAGTGCTGCTGAACAAGCGTGGTGCCACCTGGCGCAAACTGCCAGACGATGTAAAGAACAATGTTGATGAGGCCTCTGCGATTGAGGTCATGCTGGATAATCCAGCCATCATCAAGCGTCCGTTGCTGGATACCGGTGACGTACGCACAGTCGGTTTTAAGGATGCTGATTACGCATCCCTGCTGGGTCAATAAACACCCGCAACGTATCAAATTTAAATTACAGGTTATTGGAGTCACAACATGACAAATTTTGCATTCGGTCTGGGTGTAGGTACTAAATCTTCTGCGGGCGACCTGCTGGAGGTGTACTACAACGCTCCGCTGCTGAACGCTGACGATGCAATGATTGCAGCTGTTGCAGAAAAAGTCGGTTACACCGGCGGCAACGCAGCGATCGAAATTAAAGAATCTCAGCTGAAAGCACTGGAAGCGGCTTTTCTGGCAGTGGGTGCTGAAGACCAGGCTGAGATCGTTGAGATCCTGGAAGGAACCACTCAGGCGCTGTTCGTTACCATTCTGGAAACCGACGCTGAACCGGCAACCACCGCTGAGGTTTACCTGAAGCTGGCACTGCTGTCTCACCGTCTGGTACAGCCACACGGTCTGAGCCTGGCGGGTATGTTTGGTCTGCTGCCAAACGTTGCCTGGACCTCTGAAGGTGCAGTCTCTATGGATGACCTGTCTAAACGCCAGCTGGCGGCTCGCGCACAGGGTCGTATGCTGCACGTTTACTCTGTTGATAAGTTCCCACAGATGACCAACTACGTGGTACCTGAAGGTATCCGCGTAGGTGATGCATCCCGTATCCGTCTGGGTGCACACGTAGGTGAAGGCACAACTGTCATGCACGAAGGTTTCATCAACTTTAACGCTGGCACCATGGGCGTAAGCATGGTTGAAGGCCGTATCTCTGCAGGGGTTGTCGTGGGTAACGGTTCTGACATCGGTGGTGGTGCATCCACTATGGGTACGCTGTCCGGTGGTAATAACGTTGTGATCTCTGTCGGCGAAAACTGCCTGCTGGGCGCAAACGCAGGTCTGGGCCTGCCACTGGGCGATCGCTGTACATTGGAAGCAGGTCTGTACGTGACCGGTGGTTCTAAAGTCACTGTACTGGACGATCAGAACAACGAAGTCGGTGTTGTTAAAGCGGGCGAACTGGCGGGTAAAACCGACCTGTTGTTCCGTCGCAACTCTCAGAACGGTCGCATCGAAGTGAAGACCAACAAGTCTGCGATCGAACTGAACGAAGAGCTGCACAAGCACAACTAAGCCAGCAGCTTAACGCACCATAGATAACCCGCACTGTAGCGATACAGGGCGGGTTATTCTTTATACTCTGAAGCACACTCTTAACAGTTTCTTAGCTGCCATCTCACTACAGGATCCGTTCACATGGCCCAACTCTCCCCTACGATTGAACTTGCACAGGACCTGATCTCTCGCCGATCCGTCACACCGGAAGACGCCGGATGTCAGGAGCTGATGATCTCCCGTCTGGAGAAACTGGGTTTTAAGATTGAGCGACTGCAGTTTGAAGAGGTGAGCAACTTCTGGGCACGGCGCGGTACCGACGGCCCGCTGTTCTGCTTTGCAGGACACACCGATGTGGTGCCGTCAGGCCCGGAAGATCGCTGGACCTATCCACCGTTTAAGCCAACCATCCACGAAGGGATGTTGCACGGCCGTGGAGCAGCGGATATGAAAGGTGGCATCGCTGCCTTTATGACCGGACTGGAACGTTTTATCGATCACCACCCGGATCACAACGGCTCCATCGCCTTACTGATCACCTCCGATGAGGAAGGCCCGTTTATTAACGGCACAACACGGGTGATCGATCATCTGGAAGCACGTAACGAAAAGATCGATTACTGCATCGTGGGCGAACCGTCCAGCACCAAACACGTGGGCGATGTGATCAAGAACGGTCGTCGTGGTTCCCTGTCCGGTTCTCTGGTCGTACGTGGCAAGCAAGGTCACGTGGCTTATCCACATCTGGTGCGCAACCCGATCCATCTGGTGGCACCAGCACTGGCCGAGTTATCCACCGAGGTCTGGGATGAAGGCAACGATTTCTTCCCACCCACCAGCTTCCAGATCTCCAACATACACTCGGGTACGGGTGCCACCAACGTGGTGCCGGGGCATATCGATGTTGCGTTTAACTTCCGTTTCTCCACTGAAGTCACCGCGGACGAGCTGAAAGTACGGGTGCGCGATATTCTGGATAAACATGGTCTGGAGTGGGATATCGACTGGATTCTGTCCGGCAACCCGTTCCTGACCGCGGCGGGCAGTCTGGTGGAGTCCTGCCAGCAGGCAATCAAAGCCATCACCGGCATGGAGACTGAACTGTCCACCTCTGGCGGCACATCCGACGGTCGCTTTATCGCACCGACCGGCGCTCAGGTCGTTGAGCTCGGTCCGATCAACGCAACCATCCATCAGGTAGACGAACGCGTGAGTGTGAAAGATCTGGATACGTTGTCCGATCTTTACGAAAACATCCTGGCCCGCCTGCTGACTGAATGAGCAACGATTCGATGACTGCACTGCTCGCATGCCCGGTTTGCCAATCTGATCTTTCGCGGCAGGATAACAACCTCTGCTGCGCGCAGGGACACAGCTTTGACCGCGCCAAACAGGGTTACTGGAACTTGTTACTGTCGCATAAGAAGAAGTCCAAAGATCCGGGTGACAATGCCGGTATGGTGCAGTCCCGTCGTGCCTTCCTCGATCAGGGGCATTACACCCAGCTATCCGATCAGGTCAATCAGCTGATACTGGCGAATCTGCCTGCAGATACCGCTCAGATCCTGGATATGGGCTGTGGTGAAGGGTTTTACACGGCCGCGCTGGAACAGGCATTAACTGACGCCGGTCGGCAGGACCAACTGATCGGTCTGGATATATCGAAACACGCGGTAAAAGCCGCCTGCTCCCGCAGTAAAAGCATCGAGTGGTTGGTAGCTTCCGGTGCCAACATTCCGGTGCCCGACAACAGTCTGGACGTTCTGACCGTTCTATTCAGCCGCCTGATGCCCGAGGCTTTTGCCAAGCCATTGAAACAGGATGGACTCCTGTTACTGGCCTGGACCGGTGAGCAACACCTGATTGAGCTGCGAGAGTTGATCTACGACGAGGTGCGTCCATCGGGTTACGATCCGGTCAAGCAGTTGGAATCCGCGTTCGAACTGCAAAGTATCACCGAGGTAAACTACGGTTTTGCACTGCACGACAATCCGAGTATTCAGACACTGCTGGGGATGACGCCTCACAGCCAGCGTATGGCTCAGGCTAAACGAGAACAGTTCGCCCAGCTAGAGCAGCTGAATCTGACCTTAGATGTTAAACTGGGACTCTTTCGTCGCCGATAAGCACCGATAACCGCTAAGAACCTGTTGATGAAAACGCACCGTATACATCCGATCAAGCGCTGGCTCTTTCGCCGCGCAGATAACTACCAGCAAAACCTGAAACTGCTGATCTGCGGTTTTGGTCTCTTTGCGCTAGGTGCGATACTGATTGCAACATCCGAGTTTCTGCTGCGCAGTTCACTGCTGCAGGAAAGTCTGGCCCTATTGGGTCTGGTCATAGCAGGTACCGGTATCATTCTCGCGGCGTTCGGCTATATTTGCCTAAGCGTCCTTCGCCTTTTTAGAATTCTGAGTACACAGCAAACCGATGACTGATCAACGCCATCCCGATATTGAGATCTACGTAAAGAACCGCTCACTGGAAGAGATCGAGCACTGGCTGCGCCAGCGCTTTGACGTGCTCAATACCGACTTCTCCCAAGGCACGGTTCATGAATATAAAGCCGGACTGTCAGATGCCACCATCCCCGTGATGATTCATGAGAAAGTGGTGGGGAAAGCCTGGACCAGCGTCTGGTTTAAGTCTGATAAAACGCTCTGGGCGACCGATCTGGACTGTGCCGCGCAAGCAGCGATCGATCTGGATACTCAGATCCGCTGTATCGCGGGCGGCTGGGCCGATGGCGATGAACCGGATGAATGGTGGAAAGTCGAAAACGGCGAGCAGGAAAAGATTCAGTGGCGCACCAGCTAACGAAATCTTTGCACTGAAAGTGGTCTGCTGCCACTTTCAGTCGCTTAAGCAGTGTATATCCGAAGCGTTTAGCTAAAGTTGATGCAGTATCGTGTTAACTGACCTTAAGCGGTCTGACTGATCTGCTGCTGCGAAGTTGCGATTTCACTCAGCATTGCACCACCGGAAATCAGACCCATCTTCGCCAGTGAATCATTCACCCGCCGACTCTGGCTTGGCACCAATGCTTCCGTTTCAATATAGCTGTTGATATACGCAAACTCACCACGCTGATGTTTGTTCACTGACAGATTCAATCGCTCCGTCACATCGGCATTATAAAGGTCGTTTGGGTTGGGGTATTGCAGATCGGTTTCAGGCAGTTCAAAACCTTCACCGCGTATCGCCGGACGCCCAGAGGATGGCATCTCCTGATTGGCAGCGATCAGGCTAAGCAACATGGAAAACTGGGCACCGCTACCACTCTGTACCGCTTGGGTCAGATTCGAGGTATATGTTTCTATGCGGGCCTGAATTTTCTCTGTTTGCATCTCACCGGGCTGCATTATGCAGGAATCAATTTGCTGTCCCATTCTTATCGGCGACAGGCTAAAATTCTTTATCTAAATTGTTGCACTTAAATCGTTCAACCTTACGTCTGCCTTCGTGCATACGTAACTGACTGTCAGGAAATGTATGGGCCGCTGGCGACCACCCCAACCGAAGAAGTCCAAGTATATCACTGCGGAAGGCTATAAATGTCTGAACGATGAGCTGAAATACCTGTGGAAAGTAAAGCGTCCCGAGATCACTCAATCGGTCTCAGAAGCGGCTGCTCAAGGCGACCGTTCGGAAAACGCCGAGTATATCTACGGTAAAAAGCAGCTGCGCGAAATCGATCGCCGGGTACGTTATCTATCGAAGCGTCTGGAAGATATCACGGTTGTGGATCGGATCCCTGAGAACCGGGATAAGGTATTCTTTGGTGCCTGGGTCACCATCGAAGATGAGGAAGAAACCCGCCACCGTTATCGTATTGTCGGGCCTGATGAGATCGAACCCGGCAGCGACTACATCAGCATGGATTCACCGCTGGCAAAACAGTTGCTGAAAAAAGAGATCGGCGACGAGATATGGCTGCACAAACCCAACGGAGAAGATGTCTGGTACGAGATCGTCGCCGTTGACTATCAGGCGTATGATACTGATTTATGACAGCTATAGTCTTTATCCAGTAACCAGAGCACATCAGTACAAGCTCTTCGTATAGCCAATCACCCTAGGGCGATGGCTACTCAAAAATTGGGCACATCTCTCATATTGTTAGGAATAAGCAGTTGGCGCCGTCTAAGACGCCAACATAGCCTCAAAGGACTACTTCAACCCTCCGCGACTGATCCAGGCCTGATAAATCTGATCACTCCAATGACTCTGAAAATAAGCGATCACAGCCTCCTGATCCGACTCATCCAGAGTGCCGCCAAACCCGGGCATTGAACCACCCAACGCTTGCCCGCCGTTCTGCACGGTGAGCTTGAGCCCTTTGAGTGGATGATGCCAGGCATGGGCCGTGCCATTTAACGGTGGCGGCGGGTATTTACCGTTGGCCAAGGGCGTACGCCAATCTTCTGTTCCTTGCGCAGCGGCACCATGACAACTGGCACAGTTAGCCAGAAATAGCGACTTACCGTCAGCCACTTGTGACGGTGTATACCAGCGACCAGAAACAGTCGGTTCAGTCTTACCGCAGGCCGCCAACGCAGAGATAAGTAGGACGACTACGCCCGCCTGCCCCCACTTTCTAGACCGAAAAGACAGTGTCCACCAGCCCCCTTGTTTCTTCTTTGGTTTCCCGTATCGCGGACTTTCATCGTTCCAGCTCATCGCATTTCCGCCGATACTCCTGCTCATCTATCTCACCTTTTGCAAACCGTTCATCTAAAATCTTGCGGGCCTTGTTTTCAGCGTTTCCGGCACTTCTACCTCCGACTGCCCGGATCACACACCAAATCAGGAAGACAATAATTAACAGCCAAAAAATCATCCATAATCCATGCCCCATCAACCAGCCATCAGGATGTAACATACGAACCTCCTTCCTTATAGCTCCCGCTTAAGCTCAATAATCGCTATAGCTCTGATAAACGTCGATCTGGTTTTCAGTGTTCACTGAATACACCTTGAACGGTTGCTTAGCCGCGCCCGGCATATCCATCCCCGGACCACCCGATGGCATTCCTGGTACGGTTAACAAGCGCACATTACTCTTCTGACTCAGTAACCGTTTTATATCCTGTGCGGGCACGTGGCCTTCGATCACTTTGCCATTTACTTCTGCGGTATGGCATGAAGCTCCCTGCGGCGGCACGCCCAAACGCTGCTTATGCGGATTTACATCAGCAACCACAACATCGTTCACCTCAAAATTGTGATCTTTCAAGTGAGTGATCCAGCCTTTACAGCAGCCACAAGTCTCACTGCGATAAACGGTAATTTCATACCGCTGGTCCGACTTCCCTTCCAGCCAGACAGGATCACCCGCCATCACATTCATGCCAGGTAATACAACAAACAACGCCGTAATAAGTAATTTTTTCATAACAATCTCCACACTAATCAAACTGGGACATATCAGATCAAGCCCCGTTTTATACAAATATCAATTGATCTCTTTATCAGCACGATCACAACTCAGAGCATCCAATATTGGGCAATCCGCACTATCGTCCCCCCGACATTGATGAGACAAGGTGAGTAACTGGTCACGCATCTGAGTTAATTGCTCCAGCTGTTGGTTGATCTGATCAACATGATCCAACACCCGTGCTTTTACCTCAGCACTACGCCGCTGCGGATTGTGTAAGAGTTCTAATAATTCTCGACTCTGCCCTAACGAAAAACCCAGATCACGAGCCCGCTTAATAAAACGAAGCTGCTGTAGCTGCTGTTCGCTATAGACGCGGTAACCGTTCTCAGCACGAACGGCGGCACCAATAACCCCTTGCTGCTCGTAGAAGCGGATGGTTTTACTGCTCAGACCTGACAGTTTCGCTGCTTGTGAGATATTCACGCGCTGCGCTCCTCTGTTAAAAGGTGTTTTAAGCTCTATGAATTTTTTGATCGGAATCAGCCGTCAAAAGGCTGTTGATCAAATTTAGGCAATAGCCCGTGGAGGGTGTTCGATAAGCGCACCGCGAAGATAAGCGTAGGTTTTCATACTGAGTAGAGAAACAGCCATAATGGGAGGGAGTGGGGTCAAACCATCAGCTGGCAGGAACAATATAGCGCCGCCTGAGCAACTATGCTCCGCCGGACACGTCGTGTCATCGCACGCCTCAGACATAGCACTACATGCATCTTCACAATTCATATGCTCCATCATCGTAATGTCCGACCCACTCTTCTGCTCAAGCCCGATCGCATAGCTCAGCTGTCCCCAACAAAGGAGCAACGTCATTACCAACAGGATGGGTTTGGACAGTTTCATATGATCAGCTTAAACCTAGCGTGAAAGCACGAAGAATTCATATCAGGATTACCGAGATTCACTTAAAAATCAAATACAAATTAACCCCTTCATGTTTTATGACAATACTGTTTGACCTTCCCGCTACTGGAAGCCCTAAGCTTAATTGAACATCGCCTTATGCTCCTCATGGGGTGTTTTCACAACCACGTATGAGGTCTCTGAATGCACATTGTAAAGCACACCATCAGTATCCCTCCCGGCACTCCGACAGCAGAACTTCTGTCGGAATTGAGAGCACTGAAGGGAATGCAACAAGCAGATATCACTCATCACAAACTCACACTGAAGTACGATGTCATCCAATTACAATGGCACACCATCGATCCTCTGATCAGACACTGTCTGAACAACGAGGTCGGACTGCTCTACCCACTACAAAGCTGGCTCTTAATATTTACGGATCAGAATCAGAGAGACAATGCGACCTATCAACCCCGTTGCTGTAATAAACCACCGCGGTGACAACAATAACAAAGCCAGTAACAGGTTCTATACTGAAACCATATCGTGTACACCCTCAACCACATGGGCTACGCATCTGATAGAACCAGAACTCTATGCGGAAAACACACTATCTGAATACTCTTACGCTGTTAATTATCCTGCTCCTGTTGTTAGGAGCTGCAACAACGCGTGCCTCAGATGTTCGTGATCCTCAAACGCCCTCACACCACTATGCCTTAGCAACAGCGATTGACCCTGCGATTGAAATACCCGGTGATGAGCACCCTTTCCAGAATAGCTGTCCAAATACATGTGACATGGGAGTCATGAGCTGCAGCGATTGTGATAACTGCACATATGGTTGCGACCCGGGAATCACTCCAGCATTCACGCCCCACACCGGCGAAACATCCGCAGTTAATTTACCCTCCTCTGACTCAACATCCCATCACACCTGCACTCTCAAACGACCGCCCAGAGATCGTTCTCTCACGTAGACCTGCACTGTGCCGCTTCAACCCTGCGGGGTCTGTAGCGGTCACTTTATTCGAATACCTCACCTGACAGGTACCGATTAAGCACCACATACCGACCGGTCAGTGAATAGAACGAGTACTTATGATGAAAAATAAAAACTCAACTCCGTCTGGCGTACAACTAGATAGACGTCGCTTTGTCACGGGTATTGCAATGGGCGGCGTAATCGCCGGTTTTAGTTTACGGGCGGGCCACCTGATCGCAGCGCCCACAGCTCCCGCCCGCATCCCGGAATTACGCGGTAAAGTGTTTGATCTAAACATCGGCCAACAGGCTGTGAACTTCACCGGATCACCTCGCTTTGCCACCACCGTAAACGGATCACTGCCCGCTCCAACATTACGTTTCAAAGAGGGCGACAGAGTTACGCTGAAAGTCAGCAACACACTGGCGGAAGACAGTTCCATCCATTGGCACGGACTGATACTACCAACCGATATGGACGGTGTCCCAGGCCTCTCCTTTGCAGGAATCAAACCCGGTGGCAGTTACACCTATACATTCGATGTTGGTCAGTCTGGTACGTACTGGTATCACAGCCATTCTGGTTTTCAGGAGCAGACTGGCTTATACGGTGCCATCATCATCGATCCGAAAGAACCCGAGCCTTTTACCTATGATCGCGAGTACGTGATGATGCTCTCGGACTGGACCGACGAAGATCCGGTCGATGTGTACGCCAAGCTCAAAAAAATGAGCCACTACTACAACTTCAATGAGCGTACCGTGTCAGATACCTGGCGTGAGATTAAAGAACGAGGAGTTAAATCAACGTTTAAAGCACGCGAAATGTGGAACCAGATGCGGATGAGCGAAACCGATATCTCAGACGTCACGGGTTACACCTACAGTTTCCTAATGAACGGGCAAACCCCGGCCGAAGGCTGGAAGGGTCTGTTCCGTAAAGGAGAAAAGGTCCGCCTGCGCTTTATCAACAGCGCCGCGATGACATTCTTCGATGTACGGATACCTGGATTAAAAATGACTGTAGTCGCGGCAGACGGGCAACACGTGCAACCCGTCACTGTCGATGAATTCCGCATCGGCGTTGCCGAAACATACGATGTGATTGTTGAGCCGTCAGATGACAACGCCTATACGGTTTTTGCCCAAGCTATTGATCGCTCAGGTTATGCTCGCGGCACACTGACACCCGATTACAGCTTGAATGGCGAGGTCCCTGCTCTTGATCCCGTGCCGATCCTTACACACGGCGATATGGGGATGGGAGGTATGGATCACAGGATACACAGTATGGGTAGTAGGAATAGTGGTGGAATGGACCACTCGATGCATAATCAGGGCAGTATGAGCGGCTCCCAGAGTATGGACCACTCCATGCACAATATGGGCGGCTCCGGCGGTATGAATCACTCCAGCATGACGACAAATACTCCCCCCCTGCAACATGCGGCCACAGAATACGGTCCCCATGTCGATATGCGAGCCGATACCCCCTTATACCGTCTGGATGACCCCGGCGTAGGATTGCGTAATAACGGGCGTCATGTACTCACGTATGCTGACCTGAAAAACCTCAACCCCACACCTGATCAACGGGATCCCAGCCGCGAGATCAATCTTCATCTGACCGGCAATATGAGCCGCTATATGTGGTCAATCAACGGCGTTAAATATGCCAATGCTGAACCGATCCAACTCAAATACGGTGAGCGTGTACGCATCAATTTTGTCAACGACACGATGATGAACCATCCGATGCACTTACACGGTATGTGGAGCGACCTGGAAACGGGCGACGACCGCTACATCCCGCGCAAACACACCGTTATCGTACAACCGGGATCGCAGATCAGTTATCGCGTGACCGCTGATGCCAAAGGCAAATGGGCCTACCACTGCCATTTGATCTACCACATGCTCGGTATGTTCCGCGAAGTCCATGTGAGCTGATAGGGAGAGATGCGATGAATAAATCAACCATTTCAACACTGATGATATCAACTCTGCTGCTTAACCCACAGGCCATAGCAGGCATGAAGGATGACCCACTCCTGACCATGATTACCATTGATCAGCTGGAAAAGCGCGATACCAGCACCGGTCATCCTCTGGTTTGGGAGCTTCAAGGCTGGGTAGGCTATGACCTCCATAAACTAACCTTTAAAACTGAAGGCGAGCGGGTTAACAGTGACACAGAAGCCGCTGAACTACAGATACTCTATAGCCGGGCCATAACCCCATACTGGGATTTTCAGGCAGGTATTCGCCACGACTTCAAGCCTGAACCTACTCAGAACTGGGCCATTATCGGGTTTCAGGGCATTGCCCCTTATTTCTTCGAAACTGACGCCAGTGTGTTTATCGGCGAGTCAGGACAAACTGCCTTTCGATTCGAATTAGAATACGAAATGATGCTCACTCAGCGCTGGGTGTTATCGCCAGAGATAGAGGTCAACCTCTATGGCGAAAATGATGAAGCCAGAGGGGTCGGCGCGGGGCTTTCCAATATGGAGCTGGGATTACGTCTGCGTTATGAGATTCGGCGTGAGTTTGCACCGTACATCGGCATCAACTGGGAACGAAAATTTGGTAATAGCGCAGACTTTGCCCGCGAAGAGGGAGAAGACGGTAATGACCTGCAGGTTGTCGTTGGCATTCGGGCCTGGTTTTAGCTTCCTGTCAAAACTCCGTGACTGAACAAAGCCCCCTTACAGATCTATCCTTAAGGGGGCTTCTTAGCACATACGTTTATTTCTGGCGGTTTAGCAGGTAATACGCCATCGCCTCCAGATCCTGCCGTTGAAGATAACCTGTACCATCCCGCACGACCTCTCCCATACTTCCACCAAACACATCACCATCTGGTTTAATCCCTGACTGTAGGGCGTAAGCCAGATCCTTTACAGACCACCCCGCCTGCCTCAATGCATCAGAGGTAATAGCAGGAATGCGTCCTTCATCGCTCAATAACGAACGACTACCTGCGTAAGCCTGCTCCCGATCCAAAGCACCAAACGTGTTACGTGGCGTGTGACACGCTGCACAATGTGCTGCACTCTCGACCAAATAGGCACCTCGACGATACGTCTCATCTTCCACGTCACTCTCCACCAAGCGTCCCTCTTTAAAGAACATCGTCTGCCACAAGTTCAGACCGTCACGTTGATTAAATGGGAAGTTCAGTCGATGAGGTTCGCTAGGCCGGGACACTGGAGGCACGGTCCTAAAGGCCGCCCACAGGTCTGCAATGTCCTGATCACTCAACCCCGTATAGAAGCTATAAGGGAACGCTGGATAATACGGTCGCCCATCTGGTGACACCCCCTTACGAAGCGCCGCAGCAAATTGCTCCAGCGTCCAACCACCAATTCCATGCTGCTTATCCGTAGTCAGATTGGGGGCATAAAAGGTTCCAAACGGTGTTTTCAAACCTGGCCCACCTGCTAAGGGAGGCCCTCCGTCATCAATTGATGTATGACAAGCGATGCAACCCGATGCCCGAGCGAGATAAGCTCCTCGCGCAGCATCGCCTTCTGACACACTCAAAACCTCCGGACCGACATTGGCCAACAAGGGCAAACTGTTCCAACCTACCACTGCGACAACCGACGTTACACCAAGTAACATAGCAAAACGCTTCATCGGCTCATCCCCCGTCAGTCTTCAGCTCGATAGCGTGTATGGCAAGATGAACAATTATCGGTCAACATTTTAAACACCATCTCGGATGGCATCTCGGCGTAATGCTCCGGTGTATCCATTTTGCCACCCATCATATGTCCACCACCCATCATACTTTTTCCCATCATCGAACCAGAACCACCACCCATCATATGACCGGACGATTTGGCTTCGCTCACAGACCGGTTATCAGCAGAGTCATGTAAGCCCTGACTGATCACCTGTTGGCGCTTGGCCAGTTTCTCAAAACGCTCCCACTCCTGCCAGATATTCGGTTTGGCTTCAGAGGGGCTGTGTGCACTGCCTTTCGGAAACAAAGTGGTCATCGCGTTACCCGAATTATCGCGAATAATCAGTGCAGCTTTACGCACGGTATCAGCATCATATTCCTGCTCCCCTTTATAAATTGCAGAAAGCGTTTTCATGGCTCCTTTCATATTATCCATAAGATCCATACGCTCTTTCACCACCCCTTTAGCGCCGCCATGCGCAAACACAAGCGGAGTCGATACAACAATTACAGTGGAAACAACAACAGACAACATAGCTTTACGTAACATAAGTCTTACTCCAAAAATCAAAGCATTAAGCGAGCACGCAGTACCCGCAGAATAATCAGTGACAATCAGAACCCAGACTTAGGAGGTGGCAGCTCAAGGGAGGAATCAGGAGAGGGATGTTCGGGGACGGGAGCAGAATGAATACCCGCCCTTACCCGAACAACATCATGACTATAAACGATCACTGTACACAGCGTATGTGCAGGATGGCATTCGGATTTATGTGCCACATCGGCCACTCCCCCCTGATGCTCATACACATCTACTGATGGAGTATGGTGCCGATGTGAAAGTTGACCAGAAATATGTCCCGACTGCTCTGAATCCAGAACTATCGCATGCACCTGAAGCGGTTGAATCTGCACGACTAACATCAACAACAGCACGACCAGGCCTTGTAAACGCATGCCCATCTTTTCCGCGGATACTCCAGCTGTATTCATTAGTATGCTGCGCAACACTTTATTCAATGCTGATCCGGTGTATATAGCCAGAACCACCACACGATCAGTGCAATCAGCACCAGTCCCAAAAGATTTATCCACATCATATCAAGTCCCTCAGGATTTCTCCTGCCCCAGTTTTAATAGGCGCAGACGGTTGGCGTTAGTCACAACAGTCACCGAGGAGCAAGCCATTGCCGCTCCCGCAATGACAGGATTGAGCAGCAATCCTGTCAACGGATAGAGTATCCCAGCAGCAATTGGGATACCTGCCACGTTATAGATAAACGCACCAAACAGGTTTTGCCTGATATTTTTCAACGTTGCGCGACTGACCGTAACAGCATCCGCCAAACCATGCAGCGATGCCCGCATCAGGGTGATGTCGGCACTTTCGATGGCCACGTCAGTGCCACTGCCAATGGCAAAGCCAACATCGGCCTGCGCCAGTGCGGGGGCATCATTGATACCATCACCGGTCATGCCCACTATTTGGCCTTGCTGCTGCAACGCCTTGACCTTGCTGGCTTTGTCTTGCGGCAGTACCTCGGCAAAGAACTCATCCACTCCAACCTGAGCGGCCACTGCTTTAGCCGTGTTGTGATTGTCTCCGGTCAACATCACCACACGCATCCCTTCGGATTGCAATCGAGCAATGGCCGCACGAGAATCTTCACGTACCGGGTCAGAGATCCCGATAATCGCGGCTAACTGGTTATCTAACGCTACATACACAGGGGTTTTCGCCTCAGCGGCCATGCGATTCACCACGGTGCGCGCCGCTTGTGTTGTCACCTCATGGGTGTCCATCATCGCCAGGTTCCCCAACAACACCTGAGTGCCTGCTATCTGCCCCTGTACACCTTTACCGGCCGTGGCATGGAAATCACTCGCAGCCTCAATCTGACAGTTATGTGCACGCGCCGCCTCCAGTACAGCATTAGCCAACGGATGTTCTGATCCCGTTTCAAGACCCGCCGCATGGGTGAGTACCTGTGTTTCAGAAAAACCATTGAGTGTATAAATTTCAGTGACCTGAGGCTGACCGGCAGTGATCGTGCCGGTTTTATCCAACACCATGGTGGTGATCTTCGATGCGGTCTGCAGTGCTTCACCATTACGAATCAGCACACCCGCTTCTGCCGCCTTACCCACCCCCACAATGACCGACATGGGCGTTGCCAGTCCAAGTGCACAGGGACAGGCAATAATCAGTACCGTGGTGGCTGATACCAGCGCCAGTGCAATCGCCGGTTCTGGCCCGAAATTCAACCAGACCAGCGCGGTAATAACGGCAACAATCATAATCGTTGGTACAAAATACGCGGAGATCTGATCTGCCAAACGACTGATCGGCAATTTGGCATTCTGCGCCTGTTTCACCATACCGATAATTTGCGACAAGGTTGTCTGCTGACCTACCCGCGTCGCCTCTAACAGAACCGATCCGGTTTTATTCAGCGTACCGGCAACCATCTCATCGTCGGTGGATTTTTCCACCGGGATCGGCTCACCCGTCAGCATCGATTCATCCACCGCAGTGTGACCCTCCAGTACCACACCATCAACGGGCACTTTCTCACCCGGACGAATACGTACGTGGTCTCCCTGTTGCACGTCATCGATATCCACGTCGACCTCTTCACCCTCTCGCACAATCCGTGCCTTGCGGGTTTGCAGGCCGATCAAACGCTTAATGGCTTCTGACGTCCGGCCACGTGCCCTTAATTCCAGCGCCAACCCAAGATTTATCAGGCCGATGATCATCGCGGTCGCTTCGAAATATACATGCCGGGCTAACTCTGGCAGCAGATCAGGCGCCAACGCCACCGCCATTGAATACAACCAGGCCGTACCCGTGCCGAGTGCGATCAGGGTATCCATATTGGCATTGTGGTTACGGACCGATTTCCACGCCCCGATATAGAAGTGACGACCGGGAAACAACATCACCAGCAACGTGACCAATCCCACAACTAACCAACCAAGCTGCGATGCACCCGCGGATACTTTCATCTCCCCGCCCAGCACACCATAAAGCATCAGAGGTATGCCTACGCCCAAGGCAATCACAACGTTGCCCAGCAGCTGCTTATAACGCCGCTGCTCCGCCTGTTCTTTTTCGACCAGCAGCTCCGCTTCGGCGTCACCGGATGTCAGTTTGGCATGATACCCCGCATTTTCGACCGCATTGATCAGCATATCCGCGCTGGCAATACCCTCAACGCTGACCGTGCGCTGCGCGAAGTTCATTACCGCCGACTCAACCCCCTCAACGGCATTGAGCGCCTTTTCAATTTTGCCCACACAACTGACACAGCCCGCACCCTCAATTAGCAACTCCTGCTGATTCGAAAGAGATGCGTCTGGGGCTAAGGCCTGACTATCGGTTGATAGGAACTGATGTACTGAAGCCATCCGTTTCACCTCCACGGATCAATATCATCAACGTTGCGTTGTTGCGATGTTGCGTTAGACGCAGCGCGATACAAAAAAACATAAATCTACTGGAAACATAGCCTAGACCTTCCAGCAACGGTAAGGTCAAGCGCAATAGTGGTGATCAGGCGCAGGAGATTTTGGGGAAAGAGGGAAGAAAGCCAAATTTCAGGCATAAAAAAACCGCCAAAGGGCGGAGTTTTTAATGGTGGGTCGTATAGGATTGTGGCGCGCTTTGCGCTTACCCTGCGCCTAAAGACTTGGGCCGTTGTCGTAAACGCCAACGTGGTCTCGCCAGTATGACTGGCTCGGCTCGAACCTTGACGGTTCTCATCTCTATACTCTCACCTTAAAAAGGCATAAAAAAACCGCCAGATGGCGGAGTTTTTAATGGTGGGTCGTATAGGATTCGAACCTATGACCAATTGGTTAAAAGCCAACTGCTCT